>NZ_JBHRYH010000018.1:0-208089 GCF_042648905.1 Vogesella amnigena
GAGTGATCCATTCGGGATCAATCTGTTGAGAAAGTGCAGTGAAATCAGGGTGTTTGTGGGCCTTGCCAACCATTGGAGCCAGAGTGTCAGAGTTAACTTGGCCGGAATATGAGCAAGATTCGCACCATGAAAAATGCCGTCCACTTGCTTAAGTGAACGGCATTAGGCACCCGAGGGTGCCTTTTTTCTTTACCAGCAGGGTGCCCAGCAGCATCAGCCGTTGCCGAACTCCGGCTTGGGCGTGCGCCCCAGCAGGCTTTCCACCACGCTTTGCGGCGTAGCCTGGTGATACAGCAGCTCGCACACCGCGGCGGTGATCGGCATGTCCACCTGCAGCCGCTCGGCCATCTTCAGCACCTCGCGCGCGGTTGGCACGCCTTCGGCCACATGCCCCAGCTCCTGCAGGATGGTCTGCAGCGACTTGCCCTCCGCCAGCTTGAGGCCAACCTGGCGGTTGCGCGACAGCGCACCGGTGCAGGTCAGGATCAGGTCGCCCACGCCGGACAGCCCCAGCATGCTCTGCTGGCTGCCGCCCAGCGCCATGGCCAGCCGGGTGATTTCGGCCAGACCACGGGTGATCAGCGCGGCGCGGGCATTCATGCCGAAGCCCAGGCCGTCGGCCACGCCGGTGGCAATCGCCATCACGTTCTTCACCGCCCCGCCCACCTCGACGCCTACCAGGTCGTCGTTGGCGTAGATGCGCAGCAGCGGGCTGTGCAGCTCGCGGGCAAAGTCGCGGGCAAAGGCGTAGTTTTCCGATGCCAGCGATACCGCCGCCGGCAGCCCCTGCGCCACTTCCTTGGCAAAACTCGGCCCGGACAGCACGCCGATGGTTTTCAGGCGCGGAAACTCCTCGGCCACCACCTGGTGCGGCAGCAGGCTGGAGCCCGCCTCGAAACCCTTGCACGCCCACAGCAGCGGAGCATCCACGCGCAGGCGCGCCAGCTCCTTCAGGGTTGGCCGCAAGCCGGCAATCGGCGTCACCACCAGCACCAGCTCTACGCCCACCACCGCCTCGGAAAGGTCGGCGGACAGATGCAAGCGCTCCGGCAACGGGCAATCCGGCAGGTAGCGACGATTCAGGCGGTTGGCCTGCATGTCCACCATCTGCGCGGCATCGCGCCCCCACAGCGTGACTTCATGCTGGCGGCTGAAGGCGATGGCCAGTGCCGTGCCCCAGGCGCCGGCGCCCACTACGGTTATACGCATGTGTTTACAGCCCCCACAGGCCGCCAATTTTGGCGTAGCCAGTCGTACCGTCGCGGTGCTTGACCTTGACCCAGCTGCTCTGCGGCGCGTCGGCCATGTCCAGCACCAGGTCCTTCTCGGCCCAGAACACTACCCCGGCCTTGTCGTCGGCGGCAGCGCGCACCGGCAGACGGTCGGCCACCACCAGCAGGGTGCGGCGGCTGGACAGCGCGGCGCCGGGAATCCAGGCGATACCGCCGGTGGCGTCACGCACCCGCGACCAGTCCTTTTGCGTGGACAACACTTCCACCGGGTAGTAGCGGCTTACCACGAACAGTTTTTTCGCGGTCAGCGTCGGCGCCTCGTACAGCGCGACGCCGGTTTCCTTCACCGAGCGGAATTCCAGCGCAAACGCCGTACTGGCCAGGCTGGACAGTACGGCGGCAGCAACAAGCAGATGTCGCTTCATGGCGGCAATCAGGCGTTGCCGGCTTCAGCCTGGGCTGCACGCTGCTGCATGTACAGGGCTTCGAAGTTGATCGGCGACAGCAGCACCGGCGGGAAGCCGGCACGGCTTACCAGGTTGGATACCGCTTCGCGGGCGTACGGGAACAGGATGTTCGGGCAGGCCACGCCCAGGATCGGGTCGATGTCTTCTGCCGGTACGTTGCGGATCTGGAAAATGCCGGCCTGGGTCACTTCGCACAGGAACATGGTCTTGTCGCCCAGCTTGGCGGTAACGGTGATGGTGATACCGGATTCGAAAATGCCGTCATCCAGTTGCTGACCGCTGTTGGCCAGCTGCATGTCGATTTCCGGCTGTTCCTGTTCCAGGAAGATTTGCGGGGCATGCGGGATTTCGAAGGACAGGTCCTTCACGTAGATCTTTTCGATGGAGAAAACCGGTTCCAGCTGTTGTTGTTCGCTCATGTTCTGCTATCTCGAATGCACCTGGCAGGTGCGGGGTTGAAGTGCTTGGCGGCCAGCCGTGTCATATGGGCCTGCCAGCCTGACATGCATCATCGCATGAAAATATGCCGGTCGTACCGCTCAGCCGGCCAGCAGCGGGTCCAGCTTGCCGGCGCTGTTCAGCGCGGCCAGATCGTCGAAGCCACCAACGTGGGTATCGCCGATGAAGATTTGCGGCACGGTGCGACGGCCGGTGATGCTCATCATCTTTTCACGCTCGGTCGGGTCCAGATCGATGCGGATCTCATTGATGCCGCTGACGCCCTTGCTGCTCAGCAATTGCTTGGCGCGGATGCAGTACGGGCAAACCGCGGTAGTGTACATGGTGACGGGTTGCATGCTGTTTTCCTGCAAAAAAGTGGGTCGATTATAAGCCGCCAGCCGGGCTTGCGGCCAACCTTGCCTGATAGCGCGCCACCACCGCCGCCACTGCGGCATCCAGTTGCGGCGTCAGTTGCTCGGCGCGCGCGGAATTGACGATGGCGACGATCACCAGCCGCTGGCCGGATGGCGCCTGCCAGTAGCCGGCCAGCGCGCGCACCTTGTCCAGCGAACCGGTCTTCAGCCGCAGATTGCCGCCTATCTCGCCGAGGCGTTTCTTCAGCGTGCCGTCCTCGCCGGCCAGCGGCAGGCTGGCCGCCAGCTCCGGCCCGTAGGGGCCGCGCAGCGCATCGCGCAGCACCTCGCCCAGCAAGTGGGCGCTCACCCGCTCGCGCCGCGACAGGCCGGCGCCGTTTTCCAGCAGCAGCGGCTGCTGCGGCAGGCCACGCTCGGCCAGCAGGCCGCGCAGTACGCGCTCGCCATCGGCAAAGGTGTTGCCGCTGGCCGGGTACTGCGCGCCCAGTGTCAGCAGCACGCTGCGCGCCATAGTGTTGTTGCTGTACTTGTTCACATCCACCAGCACGCCGGCCAGGGTGTCGGCAGACGGCAGCCGCAGCAGGCTGCGTGCCTGTGCCGGGGTGCTGGCAATGCGCATGCCGCGCGGGCCGCTGCCGCCCAGCTGCTGCCACAGCGCGGCAAACGCCTGCTGCGCAAACTCGTTGCTGTCCAGCAGGTTCACGAAGTTGGCCGCACCGTCGCAGCCGGGTGGCAAGCTGCCGCTGACACGCAGCCGGTCGCCGCCTTGTTGCGTGATGGCGGCATAGCGGCGCACATCGCCGCAGCTGCTGCCGCTGCCGGCCTGCAGCCGGTTATCGATGCTGATGCCCGGCAGCGGTGGGTCGAGCACCACCTGCGGCTGGCCGTTCTCGAAGTAGTAACGCAGCCAGGCCACTTTCAGGTTCAGCTGGTGGGTATGCGGTGCCACGGTGAACACCCGGTCGGCATCGCCGCCAAAGCCGTCCGCTGTACCCAGGCCCTGCCAGGCGCTCTGGTCCAGCACCAGCTTGCCGGCAATATCCCGCACCCCGCGTAGGCGCAGCTGGCGCAGCATTTCGGTAAGCCGCGCGCTGTCCAGCCGCGGGTCGCCACTGGCCTGCCAGTACAGATCTCCCTGCAGCACGCCATCCTGCAGCGGCGCGGTGGTCTTGAATTCGGTCTGCCAGCGGAAGTTTGGCCCCAGCCGGCTGAGCGCCGCCCAGCTGGTGAGCAGCTTCATGGTGGAGGCCGGGTTCACCGCCTCGTCGGCGCGATGTGCGTCGAACACGCCGGCGCCTTCCACCGGCGCCGCCCACAGCGCGATCTCGTCATTGTTGAAACCAGCCGGTGCCGCCGCGTACAGCGGTGCGGCCAACACGGCCAACAGCAGTAAAAGTCGTTTCATTACATCTCCAGCGGATCGACATCCAGCGACCAGCGCATGCCGCGTGCGGCCTTGCGCGCCAGCTGCTCAATCAAGGGTAGCTGCGCACGCAGCCAGCCATGCAGCACGGCGCGTTGTTCGGCCTCGAAGGTAAGTTGCGCGCGTTCGCGCCCGGCGAGGCGCACCATCAGCGCCGGCGCCGGGCCGAACATATTAAGACCGGCCGGCAGCTCGCCCAGCTGCGCCAGCAGGGAATTCAGAAAAGTCTCGGCATCGGCATAGGCCGGCGCGTCGGCACGCAACAGCACCTGGAAGCCGGCCGGCGGGAAACCCGCCTCGCGCCGCTCCTGCAGCATGGCGGCGGCGTAGCCGTCGAAATCGTGGCGCTGCAACGCCTGGTACAGCGGATGCTCCGGCCACTGCGTCTGCACCAGCACCCGCCCCGGCACACCGGCGCGTCCGGCGCGTCCGGCCACCTGCATCAGCTGCGCGAACAGCCGCTCGCCGGCGCGGAAGTCCGCCGAATACAGCCCGCCATCGCTGCCGAGTACCGTTACCAGCGACAGCGCACCAAAATCATGACCCTTGGCCAGCATCTGCGTTCCCACCAGGATATCCACCTCGCCGGCATGCACCCGCTGGTAGATGGCATCCCACGCCGCCTTGCTACTGGTGCTGTCGCGGTCGATGCGCAGGATGCGCGCCTCTGGCAGCATGCGCTGCAGCGCGGACTCCAGCCGCTGCGTGCCCTCGCCCAGCGGTTGCACGTCCGGGTTGCCGCAGGACGGGCACTGCAGCGGTATGCGTTCGCAGGCGCCGCAGTGGTGGCAACGCAGCTGGCGGGCGCTCAGGTGCAGCACCATGCGCGCGCTGCAGTGCTTGCACACCGAGGTCCAGCCGCAGCCGGTACAAGCCAGCACCGGCGAATAGCCACGGCGGTTGATGAACACCAGGCTCAGTTCGCGCCGCTCCAGCGTCTGCTGCAGCACTTCCAGCACCGGTGCGGCCAACCCTTCCACCAGTTTCTGGCGGCGGATATCCACCAGCCCCACCTGCGGCAGGCTGGCACTGCCGTGCGCACGCTGGTTAAGGACAAGCTTGCGATAGCGCCCGGCCTCGGCATTGGCCACGGTTTCCAGGCTGGGCGTGGCGCTGCCCAGCAGCACCGGCACACCGGCAGTGTGGGCACGCCACACCGCCAGATCCCGCGCGTGATAGCGCAGGCCGTCCTGCTGCTTGAACGAGCCGTCATGCTCCTCGTCCACGATCACCAGCCCCAGCCGCGGCAGCGGGGTGAACACCGCCAGCCGGGTGCCGATGACGATGCCGGCGCGGCCCAGCCAGCCGTCACACCAGCCTTCCAGCCGCTCGCCGTCGGCCAGGTTGCTGTGCAGGCAAACGATCTTCGTGGCCGGGAAGCGGCGTGCGAAGCGGTCGATCAGCTGCGGGGTAAGGTTGATTTCCGGAATCACCACCAGTACCTGGCGGCCGGCGGCCAGCACCCTGGCGATCAGTTGCAGGTAGACCTCGGTCTTGCCGCTGCCGGTGATGCCGTGCAGCAGGAAGGGGGCAAAGCCGTCCAGGCTGGCCGCCACGCTGTCCACCGCCAGTTGCTGCTCGGCGTTGAGCGCCAGCTCGCCAGCCACTTGCAGTTCCGGCGCCTGCCACGGCACCTCGGCAATGTCGCCGCTGGCAAGACCGGCCTTGAGATAGGCAGCAGCCTGCGCATGCACCTTGCGCAACGCGTCGCGATCCTGCGGCTCGTGCAGCGCCTGCCACAGCGCCAGCTTCGCCGTGCTGCGCGCCGCCGGCGGCTGCGCCAGGCCCTGGGCGCTGAGCTGGTAACAGGCGCGATCCGGCAAGCGCACATCGCGCGGCTCGCGCAGCATGGTGGGCAGCGCGGTGAACAGCGCCTGCCCCTGCGGATGCAGGTAGTAGCGGGCGGCAAAGCGTACCTGGGCCAGCAGGCTTTCCGGCAAGGGCGGCAGCGCGTCGAATACCTGCAGCACTGGCTTGAGCTTTTCCGGGGCAATGGTATCCGGCGTCACACTGTTGTCCACCACCCCGCACATCTGGCGATTGCCGAACGGCACCAGCACCCGCTGGCCGCTTGGCAGAGGCGCATCGTGCAGGTAGGAAAATGCCCCACGCAGGGGCACATCCAGCCATACGCAGATCACCGTCGAAGGCACGTCTTTCCCCTATCTGGCCGCCAAGCCAGCACTGGCGCGGCTTGGCGCAATCTGTGCACAAATGCTGTGGATAACTTTGTGCACAAGCTGTATGCAAACTGGCAAAAAGCGCATCGGCGCGGCTTTGCCGTTAGATTGCTCAAAAATTAATCTGAAAAATAATTCTTTTAAAATCAGCAATTTAGCAGAATGCACATTTTTCTGGCGTCAAAGCTTGACAGATTGGTGCTTTGCCCGGTTTTGGTGTGCATAACTGCAGGATCAACAGCCGGCAGCACTGTCAAGCCCCCAGATCAAGGCACTCCGGCCGCAAGCAAAACGGCCACCCCTTGCGGGTGGCCGCCCTGTCCGAAAGCCCGGTTTTACACGTGGTATTGGCGCGACAGTTTGTGTACCGCAGCCACCAGCGCGGCTGCGTGTTCCGGGTTGGCATGCTGCGAGATGCCGTGCCCCAGGTTGAACACATGGCCGGAGCCGTGGCCGTAGGCGGCCAGGATGCGACCAGCCTCGGCCTCGATCGCCGCCGGGCTGCCGAACAGCGCATTGGGATCGAAGTTGCCCTGCAGTGCCACCTTGTCGCCAACGCGCGCACGCGCCTGGCCGATATCGGTAGTCCAGTCCAGGCCCACGCAGTCGGCGCCGATGGCGGCGATGTCTTCCAGCCACTGGCCGCCATTCTTGGTGAACACGATCACCGGCACGCGGCGGCCGTCGGCCTCGCGCTTGAGGCCGGCGATGATGCGCTGCATGTAGGCCAGCGAGAACTCCTTGTACGCCGCATGGCTGAGCGCGCCGCCCCAGGTATCGAAAATCTGCACCGCCTGCGCGCCGGCATCGATCTGCGCGTTCAGGTAAGCGGTTACCGAAGTCGCGGTCACGTCCAGGATGCGGTGCAGCAGATCCGGGCGGCTGTACAGCATGCCCTTGATGTGACGGAAGTCATCCGAACCGCCACCTTCCACCATGTAGCAGGCCAGGGTGAACGGGCTGCCGGAAAAACCGATCAGCGGCACGCGACCGTTCAGCGCCTTGCGGATGCTGCTCACCGCGTCGAACACGTACTGCAGCTTTTCCAGCGGTGCCGGCTGCAGCGCCAGCACGGCGGTTTCCTCACGCAGGTTGCGCTCGAACTTGGGGCCTTCGCCTTCGGCAAAGTACAGACCCAGGCCCATGGCGTCCGGTACGGTGAGGATGTCGGAGAACAGAATCGCCGCATCCAGCGGGAAGCGCTCCAGCGGCTGCAGGGTGACTTCGGTAGCGTAGTCCGGGCTGGTGCACAGGCCCATGAAGCTGCCGGCGCGCGCGCGGGTAGCGCGATATTCCGGCAGGTAGCGACCAGCCTGGCGCATCATCCAGATCGGGGTGTATTCAACCGGCTGCTTCAGCAGCGCACGCAGGAAAGTATCGTTTTGCAGGGTGGTCATGGCGGTTTTCGGCAAAAAAGTTGGCCGCATTATACCCCGCCCCCTGCCGCCTGCCTTGATGTGAGCACAACAGCTGCACACTTTTTACTGCCAGTATCCATGACAACAGCCTTGAGCCGCGGCATGCCATGTGCTTGACTGCAGGAGTCACTCACCGCAAGGAAGCATCATGAACGAGCTCAACTTCTCGCACTGGCAGCAAGTGGCCACCGACTACGCCTTCAGTATCGGCGGCACGCTGCTGTCGGCACTGGCGTTCTGGATCATCGGCCGCTGGCTGATCGCCAAGGTCGGCAACCTGATCCAGCGCGCACTGGAGCGTCAGCACGTGGACGCCACGGTGATGCGCTACCTTGGCACCACCATCAACGTAACGCTGAACGTGATGCTGATCGTCGGCATCCTCGGCTACTTCGGCATCCAGACCACCACCTTCGCCGCACTGTTCGCCGCCGCCGGCGTGGCCATCGGCATGGCCTGGTCCGGCCTGCTGTCCAACTTCGCCGCCGGGGTGTTCCTGATTGTGCTGCGGCCGTTCAAGGTGGGGGATTTCGTTACCGCGGGCGGCGTTACCGGCACGGTGAAGGAAATCGGCCTGTTCACCACTGCCTTCAACACCCCGGACAACGTGCTGACCATGGTGGGCAACGGCAAGATACTGGGCGACACCATCCAGAACTTCAGCAGCAACCCGCACCGCCGCGTGGAACTGAAAGCCCAGCTGGCCGGCGCCGCCGATGTGGACGCCGCCATCGCCCTGCTACGCCAGCGGCTGGCAAGCATTCCCAATGTGCTGGCCGAGCCGGCAGTGGAAGTGGCGATACTGGAGTTCAACCTGGTGGGGCCGGTACTGGCGGTACGCCCGTACTGCCACAACGACCACTACTGGCAGGTGTATTTCGACAGCAACCAGTTGCTGCGCGATGCCCTGGGCAGCGAGGCCTTCCCGGCGCCGATGCCGGCACAGGTGGTGTACGTGAAGCAGTAAGGCTGGCCGCAAGGGCCGCTGCCAGTCCACCCGCAAAGCACAAGGCCGCTGCCATGCAGCGGCCTTGTGCTTTGGCGCGGCGCCAGCTCAATGCGGCGCCGCCACCTTCTGGCCGGACAGCCGCGCCAGCAGGCGGCGGATACGCATGCGCAGGCCATCCAGGTAGGTGTACACCACCGGCAGTACGATCAGCGTCAGCACGGTGGAGGTCACCATGCCGCCGATGATGGCATGCGCCATCGGCCGCTGCGTTTCGGAGCCGGCACCGCTGGCCAGCGCCAGCGGCAGCATGCCGAAGATCATCGCCAGGCTGGTCATCATGATCGGACGCAGCCGCACGCGGCCGGCCTCGATGATGGCCTCCTCGCGTGCCATGCCCTCGCGGCGGCTGTGGTTGATGAAGTCCACCAGCAGGATGCCGTTCTTGGAGGCCAGCCCCATCAGCATGATGATGCCGATCACCGAGAACATGTTCAGCGTGGAGCCGAACAGCAGCAGCGCCACGAACACGCCGACAAACGATAGCGGCAGCGCCACCATGATGGTGACCGGCAGCGTGAAGCTGCGGAACTGCGCCGCCAGGATCAGGTAGATGAACACCACGCCCATGGCCAGCGCCTGCACCGCGTAGCTCAGCGATTCCTGCATGTCCTGGCGCTCGCCCTGCTGCGCCAGCAGCACGCCGGCCGGCAGCTGCACCCCTTGCAGCATGCGGTCGATGTCGGCAAACACTTCGCTGCTGCCACGGCCGCTGATGTTGGCGCTGATGCCGATCTCGCGCATCAGGTCGGTACGCTCGATCTGGCGCGGGCTACTGGCCGGCAGCATGCGAGTGACTTGCGACAGCGGCACCATCTGCGCCTCGCCGCTGTCGGCGCGCTTGCCCGGCACCGTCAGCACGTCCAGCAGCTCTTCCACCCGCGCGTCGCGCGGCACCTGCAGCCGTACATCGTAGTTTTCGCCATCCGGCGCCTCCCACTGCGTGACGGTACTGCCGCCCAGCAGCGCCGACACAGTATTGCCCACCCGCGCCAGGTCCACGCCCAGCGTGGCGGCGGCATCGCGCTCCACCTGCAGGTTCAGCGCCGGGTCGGCATCGTTGAGGCTGGACTGCACATCGCTGACACCCTTGATCTGCCGCAACCGCGCCATGATGTCACCGCTGGCGCGCTCCAGCGCCGCCAGATCGCTGCCGCGGATGCCGAGATTCACCGGCTTGCCCGGCGGGCCATGCTTGCCGGTTTCTTCCACCGAATCCAGTTCGATGCCGGCAACCTGCGCCACCTGCTGCCGCGCTGCCGCCATCAGCTGGAACAGGTCGCGCTCGCGCTGCTGCTTGTCGCCCACATTCACGGTGAGGTTGGCCTGGTTGCGACCGGCGCCAAAGCTGCCACCACCAATCTTGGTATCCACGCTGCGCACCTCCGGCAGCGTGCGCAGCCGCGTCTCCACCTCGCGCGCCTTCTGCTCGGTGTATTCCAGCGTGGAGCCGGCAGCGGTCTTGAAGCTGAGCCGGAACTCGCCCTTGTCGGCACGCGGCAGGAATTCCCCGCCCACAATGGGCACCAGCAGGAAGCTGCCCACCGTCAGCGCGATGGCTGCGGCCAACACGGTCTTGCGATGCGCCAGCGCCCAGCGGATTACCGCCACATACCCCTGCGCCAGGCGATCCAGCGAGGTTTCGAACCAGTCCAGCAGCCGCCCCACCGGCCCCTTGTGATGGTCGCCGTGGCGGTGCGGGTCATGCCAGATCGACGACAGCATCGGGTCCAGCGTGAACGATACGAACAGCGAGATCAGCACCGCCACCGTTACCGCCAGGCCGAACTGGTGAAAGAACTTGCCGATGATGCCGCCCATGAAGCCTACCGGCAGGAACACCGCCACGATGGTAAGCGTGGTGGCCAGCACCGCCAGGCCGATCTCGTTGGTGCCGTCCAGCGCCGCCTGGAAGTGGCCCTTGCCCAGGTTGGCGTGGCGCACGATGTTCTCGCGCACCACGATGGCGTCGTCGATCAGCAGCCCCACCGACAGCGACAGCGCCATCAGCGTCATCAGGTTCAGCGAAAAGCCCATCGCCTGCAGCGCGAACAGCGTGCCTATCATCGAGATCGGCAGCGTCAGGCCGGTAATCACCGTGCTGCGCCAGCTGCCCAGGAACAGGAACACGATCAGCACGGTAAGCAAGGCGCCTTCCAGCAGGGTTTTCTGCACCTCGTGCAGCGAGTTCTTTACCTCCTGCGACTTATCGTAGGTAAGGTTCACCACCGTGCCGGCCGGCGCCTGCGGCCGGTATTCGTCCAGTACCCGCTTCACCCCTTCCGCCACCTGCACCACGTTGGCGCCACGCGCGGCGCGGATGTCGATGCCGATGCCCGGCTTGCCGTCGATCAGCGTCAGGCTGTTCTTTTCCGCCTCGCTATCGCGCACATTGGCCACATCGGCCAGGCGGATGTCGCTGCCGCCACGGCTGGCGATCACCAGCGCGGCAAAATCGTCCACGCTCTTGAGCTTGCCGGCCACGCGCACCGACAGCTCGTTGCGCTGGCTGCTCACCTGCCCGGCCGGGTAGTCACGGTTGGCCGCGGCCACCGCGTCCGACACCTCGGCCACCGACAGGCCCAGCGCCTCCAGCCGGTAAGGGTCGATATCGATATGGATTTCGCGCCTGCTCTCGCCTACCAGTTTGACTTCCCCCACGCCGGACACGGTTTGCAGGCGCTTTTTCAGCACCTTGTCGACCCAGGTGGTGAGTTCGCGCAGGCTGCTGTCGGCGGCGCTGAGGGTGTAAGACATCAGCGCTTCGTCATTCGGGTTCATCTGCGAGATGGTGGGGGTGTTCACCTCGCGCCGCAGCCGCCCCTGCACCGCCCCCACCTTGTCGCGCACCTCTTGCAGCCCCTGCGTTGCATCGGTGGACAGCTCGAATTCGACCACCACGGTGGAGCTGCCTTCGAAAGAATAGGAACGAATGTGCTTGATGCCGTTGATGGTGTTTACCGCCTCCTCGATGGGGCGGGTGACATCGCTTTCCACCACCTCCGGCGAGGCGCCGGGGTAGCTGGTCATGACCACCGCTACCGGAAAGCGGATGTCCGGAAACTCCTCCACCGGCAGGTTACGCCAGGCAAACAACCCCAGCACGGTGAGCAGCAGCATCATCACGGCGGCAAAATACGGGTTCTGCACGCTGACGCGGGTTAGCCACATGGCGACGTCCTCAGCGTGACGGCAGGGACACAGTGTCCCCGGCCTTCAGGCCCAGCAGCGGTGCGGCCAACACCGTTTCACCGGCGGCGATGCCACGCACCGCTACCTGGCGTTCGTTATCGGCACGCAACAGCAGCTGCAGCGGCTGGCGCTGCAGACGGCCATTTCGCACCGCCAGCAGCCACGGGCTGGCGCCATCCAAGTCGTGCACCGCCGCCAGCGGCAGGCGGATGGCATCGTTCACCTCGGCCAGCACTACGCCGCCCTTGGCGAACTGACCGGCCTTCAGGCGACCATCGCGGTTTTCCACCCGCAGATAGACATTGAAGGTACGGGTGGCGGCATTGGCCACCGGGTTGATACGCACCAGCACGGCCTGAAATTCGCCATCCACGCCTTCCACGCTGAAGCGTGCCTGCTGGCCTGGCTTCAGCTGCCCCACCAGCCGCGCCGGCACGCTGGCCACGCCTTCCAGCACTGCCAGATCGGCAATGGCGAACAGCTTCTGGTTGCGCGACGCCTGCTCGCCAGGCTGGGTAAGGCGGGCATACACGGTGCCGGCCATCGGCGCACGCACTTCGCTCTCGCTGAGGCTCTTGCGGGCGCGCGCCAGCTGGCTGCGCCGCGCCGCCAGCTCGCCGGCACGCACCTGGTAGTCGCTTTCCGTTTCGTCGAAAGCCAGCTTGGAAATGAAACCCTGTTGCAGCAGCTCGCGCTGCTTGTCCAGCTTGAGCCGCGCCAGTTTCAGCCGCGCCTCGTCATTGGCCAGTTGCGCCTGCTGCTCGTTGAGCTGCTGCTGCAGCGCCTCGCTGTCGATGCGTGCCAGCAGTTGGTTGCGCGTCACCTGCTCGCCTTCGCGCACCAGCACCTGCTGCACGGTTCCTTCCGCCTGCGCCGCCACTTCCGCGCTGTGCAGCGGATTGAGGGTGGCGGTAAACGGCAGCAGCTGCGCCACCGGCGCCACCTTGGTAGTGAGCACATCGGCAGCGGACAGCTGGCGTGGCGCGGCAGTCGCCGGCGCGCTGGCCGCCGTGGCGACAGGTGCCTCCGGCTGGCCACAGCCAGCCAGCACCAGGGTTGCCAGCGTCAGCAGCAGGGTATGGCGGATAATGCGGGGGCGAAGCATGGGGAAATCCTTGCGAACAGCGGGTTCAGGGGTTGGCCGCAGGCGTCATGCCATTGGGCAGCAGCAGCCACAGCTTGCCGCTTTGTTTCATGCGGCCGGCGTACATCCCGGCCTCGGCGCCAAAGCCGAAAAAGAAGTCGGCACGTACGCCGCCACGAATGGCGCCGCCGGTATCCTGCGCGTGCACCAGGCGGGTAAGCGGCTCCGGGCTGCCGTCCAGCGGCCAGGTGGTGGCCAGGTACACCGGCGCGCCCAGCGGGATGTAGCGCGGGTCCACCGCCACGCTGTAACCGCCGGTAAGCGGCACGCCCAGCGCGCCCAGCGGGCCGTGGTCGTTGCTCGGCAGCTGGCGGAAGAATACATAGCTCGGGTTGGCGGCAAACAGCTCGGCGCGGCGCTGCGGGTTGGCCGCAATCCACGCCTTGATGCTCTGCATCGATACCTCTTCGATGCGCATCTGACCCTGATCCACCAGCCAGCGCCCTATCGACTTGTAGCCGTGGCCATTCTGGTCGGCATAGCCGACGCGGATAAAACTGCCGTCTTCCAGCTGGATGCGGCCGGAGCCCTGTACCTGCAGGAAGAACAGTTCGGTTTCGTCTTCCGCCCAGGCCAGTACCGGCATCTTGTCGCGGCCCTTGCCCGCGTCGATCTCGGCGCGGGTGTAGTACGGCAGTAGCCGGTTGCCGTCGATACGGCCCTTCAGCGCGCGGGTACGGTTGTCGGTAACGAAGTCCGCCAGCGTGATCTGGACCTCCCCCTCACCGGCCACGGCTTTGCCCGGCACCAGTTGCAGGCGGTTGCCGCTGCCACGGCGTGCCACCAGCTGCGGCTGCGCACGCTGTTCCTGGCTGATGTCCAGCACATACAGATCGGTCGGCACGCCGTACACCGGGTAGGGCGTTTGCGGTGACTGGCTGCGGCTGCCGGCCAGCAGCGGTTCGTAGTAGCCGGTAATCAGCCCGCTGTCCTTGCCGCTATCCGACAGCTGCCACGGCGTGAAGCGGCTCTCGTAGAAGCTGCGCACCGCCTGCGGGTTGGCCGCATCGATGGCGCGGCTGTCCGTGCAGATGCCCTGCCACTGCGGCCGGCCCTGCAGGCTGCGGCAGCTGTCCTGCAGCGTGGTCAGGCTTTCGCCAGCCAGTGCGGCACTCCAGCCGGGCAGGTCGGCAAAGCGCACGCTCCGGTACTGCACCTGGGCGGTACTGGTGGTGAGTGGCGGGTAGGAGGCACAGGCGGCCAGCAGCAGGCTGCCGGCCAGGGTAATCAGGCGCTTGAACATGGCAATGGGGGCAAACTCGGGCGCAAGGGTTGGCCGCGGGGCGGCGATAGGCGATGGTAATGAACTGCCGCCATGCAAGGCAAATGGCAATCAGCCTGTTGTCATGGCGGCGGCAGCATCAGGGCTTGGGCAGCGCCGCCTCCACCGCCTGGATGAAGGTGGGCGAATCCGGCTTGGTCAGCGGGCTGAAGGCGGTGACGGTCTTGCCATCGGCGGCAATCACGTACTTGTAGAAGTTCCACTTCGGCGTATCGCCACTGGCCTTGGCCAGAGCCTGGTACAGCGGGTGGGCGGCATCGCCGCGCACATGCACGCGGCTGGCCAGCGGGAAGTTCACGCCGTAGTTCACCTGGCAAAAGCTGGCCACCTGCTTGTCCTGCTCCAGCTCCTGGAAGAAATCGTCGCTGGGGAAGCCGATCACCACCAGCCCCTTGTCGCGGTAGTCCTGCCACAGCGTCTGCAGGCCCTTGAACTGTGGCGTGAAGCCGCACTGGCTTGCGGTATTGACCACCACCACCGCCTTGCCCTGGTAGGCGCACATGTCGATGCTGCCACCGGTCAGCCCCGGCACGCGATGGTTGAGCAGTGCGGGACAGGCGGCAGAGGCCAGCGCCGGCAGTAAATAAAGTGAAGAAAGCAGCTTGCGCATGGTGAAACTCCGGTAAGCATCCAGTCACGGCGACAGCCTGCGGCTGCGGCCAACCAGATAAAGACCAACGCCGCCGCAAGGAGTTGCGGCGGCGTTGCGGTGGCATACAGGTCTAGCTTACTGCTGTTCGCTGGCGATATCCGCCCGCACCTTGTCCATGTCCAGATCGCGCACAGCCTGGATCAGCTGCTCGAACTGGCCGGCCATCATGGCGCCGGCCTGGTGGAATACCACGATGCCGTCCCGCAGCGCCATCAGCGTGGGGATGGAACGAATCTGGAAATGCGCCGCCAGCTCCTGCTCGGCCTCGGTATCGATCTTGCCGAACACGATGTCCGGGTGCTTGGCGGCAGCTGCCTCGAACACCGGGCCGAACATCTTGCACGGGCCACACCAGTCCGCCCAGAAATCCAGAAACAGGATGCCTTCACGCTCGGCGTAGTCGTTGAAGGTATCGGCGGTGATGTTGACGTAAGACATGCTGTATTCCTTGTGCAATGGCACCGCCATGAGCGGCGGGTGCCGATGGCTGAACAATTGGCGCGAGGCGGTCAAAACGCAAGCCGGCACGCGATTGATTTTATTTTCTAGCCGATTGCCTGCCGCTATCGCCAGCGCGCAACACAGCGCAAGCGGTTCTCAGCCTGCGCGATGGCCAATGCGCCAGCACTGGTGGATCTTCTTGTTGCGGAAGTCCTCCGGCACCGATTGCTTGCTGATGTCGCGCACGTCGTAGTCCTGCACCAGCAACGGGCTCAGCTCGAAGCTGCGCAGGTTGTTGGAGAAGTACAGCACCCCGCCCGGCGCCAGCAGGCGCATGGCGCCGTCCACCAGCTTGACGTGGTCGCGCTGCACGTCCAGCTCGTCCTGCATCTTCTTGCTGTTGGAGAAGCTGGGCGGGTCCATCACGATCAGGTCGAACTGTTTGCCGGCAAAGGCGGCGTCTTCCAGGTACTGGAACACGTCGTCGCGGATCAGCGCGTGCTTGCCAAGATCCAGGCCGTTGAGCTCGAAGTTGCGGCGGCTCCACGCCTGGTAAGTGTTGGACAAGTCCACCGTCTCGCTGCTCACCGCGCCACCGGCGGCGGCATACACGGTGAAGCTACCGGTGTAGGCAAACAGGTTGAGAAAGCGTTTGCCGGCAGCCTCTTCGCGCACCCGTTTACGGGTGTTACGGTGGTCGAGGAACAGGCCGGTGTCCAGGTAGGCATCCAGATTCACCCAGAAACGCTGCCCCTGCTCTGCCACCACGAAATCCTCGCCCTCGCGGCCGGTTTTCTCGTACTGGCTGTCGCCCTTCTGCCGGCGCCGCGCCTTCAGCGCGATCTTGTCCGCTGCCACGCCGGTGATCTCGCTGATGACCTGCTGCACCGCCTGCATCCAGTCGGCGTATTCGTCATCGCCAATCTGCCAGCCGGTATCGTATTCCTGCAGGTGCACGCGCTCGCCGTAGATATCGATGATCAACGGGAACTGCGGCACGTCGCGGTCGTACACGCGCCAGGCTTCCAGCCCGTTACGCTTCGCCCATTTGGCGTAATGCTTGTAGTTCTTGGAGAGACGGCCAGCAAAGGCGGATACGTCTGCCATGATTTACCTCGGAAATGCGAAGCGCCGGAGCGTGTCCGGCGCGTATTGTGTTCAGTGTGCGGCCAACGTTGGCCGCATGAAGCCAGTAGGGTGGGCAAAGCGTAGCGTGCCCACCAGTAACATCTTGCGGTGGGCACGGCCCAAGGCCTTTGCCCACCCTACGATGACAACAATGCTAGTCCAGCTGCAGCACCTGTTGCTGGTAGTAGTTTACCAGCTTGCGATACACCGGCTCCGGCACATAGTGGCGGATCATCTGTTCCCAGCCCTGCGGCCCCATCAGCCCCTTCACCATGGTGGACGACACCTCGGCATACTCGCGCGGCGGCAGCAGGAAGATGGTGGTGATGTCGGTGTGCAGGTCGGAGTTGATGTAGCGCATGGTGCGCTCGTACTCGTAATCGCTGGCGGTGCGGATGCCGCGAATGATGTAGTTGGCACCGATGCTCTGCGCGTAGTTCACCAGGAACTGGTTCTCGAACACCTCGACCTTGAGCTTGGAAAAGCCGCGCGTCACCGCCCGCAGCATCTCCAGGCGCTCATCCACGCTGAAGGTGCAACGCTTGTCCGGGTTGACACCAATGGCCACCACCAGCTCGTCGAACAGCTCGACGGCTTCACGGATCATCCACAAGTGCCCGTTGGTCACCGGGTCAAAGCTTCCGGCGTAGACGGCTCGCTTCAATTGACGCTTTCCTTTATTACTATGTGTCATGGCGGACTGTACTGGTGGTGGGCAGGTGGGACAAGGCCTTTTTGCTGCAATGCAGAATAAAAAGCACCGGAGCGGTGCGATTCACCACTCCGGTGCTTGTACTGTAGTGCATGCCTAGCCAGCCAGGCGATCAGGTGCAAGCAGAATCACCCGAGTCTGCCGAGCACACTCAGGCGTTGATGCTTTCCGCGTGGTGGCACGCCACCTGGTGCCCGGCCAGCTCGCGCAGCTGCGGTACGTCCTGGCTGCAGCGCTCGGTGGCAAACGGGCAGCGCTTGTGGAAGGCGCAGCCGGTGGGCGGGTTCAAGGGGCTTGGCAGCTCGCCGCTGATCTTGATCTTGGCGCGGCGGTCTTCTTCGCGTACCGACGGCGTGGCCGACAGCAGGGCCTTGGTGTACGGGTGCAGCGGCTTGGCGTAGATCGCTTCCTTGCTGCCCACTTCCACTGCGCGGCCCAGGTACATCACCATCACATCGTCGGCCACGTGCTCCACCACCGCCAGATTGTGCGAGATGAACACGTAGGCGGTGTTGAACTCTTCCTGCAGATCCATGAACAGGTTCAGCACCTGCGCCTGGATCGACACGTCCAGTGCCGAGGTCGGTTCGTCGGCCACCACGATCTGCGGCTGCAGCATCATGGCGCGGGCGATGGCGATACGCTGGCGCTGGCCGCCGGAGAACATGTGCGGGTAGCGGTAGTAGTGCTCCGGGCGCAGGCCGACGCGCTGCATCATGGCGCGCACCTTGGCTTCGCGCTCGCTGGCACTTAGCTTGGTGTTGATCAGCAGCGGCTCGCCCAGCTGGTCGCCGATCTTCTGCCGCGGGTTGAGCGAGGCGTACGGGTTCTGGAACACCATCTGCACCTTGCTGCGCAGCGCCTTCAGTTCGGCGGTGCTAGCCTTGCCCACCTCCACGCCAGCCAGCTGCAGCGAGCCGGCGGTAGGCGCTTCGATCAGGGTGAGCTGGCGCGCCAGGGTGGACTTGCCACAGCCGGATTCACCAACCACGGCCAGGGTCTTGCCGGCCTTGAGTTCGAACGAGACGCCGTTGAGCGCCTTTACCATGGCCTTCGGCTTGAGGAAGCCCTGCGACACCTCGTAGTGACGGGTCAGGTCGCGAGCCTGCAGTACGGTCTGGCTCATTGGGCCTCCTTGTCGATCAGCGGGTAGAAGCAGCGGGCGGCGCCATGCGCATTCGGCGTGATGGCCGGGCGCTCGGCACGGCAGCGATCCTGCACGTAGGGGCAACGCGGCGACAGCAGACAGCCTTTCGGGCGGTCGTACTGGCCCGGCACGATGCCCGGCAGGGTGTTCAGCCGGCGCGCGCCCTTGCTGTGCTCGGGAATCGATGCCAGCAGCGCCTCGGTGTACGGGTGCACCGGGTGCTGGAACAGGCGCGGTACGGTGCCCTCTTCCGCCACCTGGCCGGCGTACATCACCGCCACGCGGTGCGCCACTTCGGCGATCACCGCCAGATCGTGGGTGATCATGATCAGCGCCATATTGCGCTCTTTCTGCAGGTTGACCAGCAGTTCCATGATCTGCGCCTGGATGGTGACGTCCAGCGCGGTGGTGGGTTCATCGGCAATCAGCAGCTTGGGGTTGCAGGCCAGGGCCACCGCGATCATCACGCGCTGGCTCATGCCGCCGGACAGCTGGTGCGGGTAGGCCTCCAGCCGGGTCTTGGCCGCCGGAATCTCCACCAGCTCCATCAGCTCCAGCGCGCGCGCCTTCAGCTCGGCACCACGCAGGCCCTGATGCACCTTGAGCACTTCCATGATCTGGTAGCCCACGGTGTAGCTGGGGTTGAGTGAGGTCATCGGGTCCTGGAAGATCATGGCGATATCCTTGCCCACGATCTTGCGGCGCTCTTTGGCGCTGATGGTGAGCAGGTTCTTGCCGTCGAACTCCAGTTGGTCGGCCACGATGCGGCCCTGGCCTTCCAACAGGCCCATCATCGCCATCATGGTGACGGATTTGCCGGAGCCGGATTCGCCAACGATGCCGACGATCTCGCCCTGGTTGACGCTGAGGTCCAGACCTTCCACGGCGCGGAAGGGGTTGGCCGCATTGCCGAACTCCACCGACAGATTCTTGATTTGCAACAGACTCATGATTTCCCCTTACGCCACGCGCTTCATCTTCGGGTCCAGCGCGTCGCGCAGGCCATCACCCATCAGGTTGATCGACAGCACCGCCAGCAGAATGGTCAGGCCCGGCATCAATACCACCCACCAGGCGCTGGTCATGTAGTCGCGCGCGCCGGACAGCATGGTGCCCCACTCCGGAGTAGGCGGCTGCACACCCATGCCCAGGAAGCCCAGGGCGGAGATTTCCAGGATGGCGGAGGAGAAACTCATGGTGGCATGCACGATCAGCGGTGCCATGCAGTTGGGCAGCACGGTCACGAACATCAGCCGCAGCAGGCCGGCGCCGGAAACACGGGCGGCGGTCACGTAGTCGCGGTTCAGCTCGGTAATGGCCGAGGCGCGGGTGAGGCGCACATAGCCCGGCAGGCCCACCACGGCGATGGCGATCATGGCGTTGATCAGGCCGGGGCCGAGGATCGCCATGATGGCGATGGCCAGCAGCAGCGACGGCAGCGCCATCATGATGTCCATCAGCCGCATGATCAGGTTGCCGATCACCTTGGGAAAGAACGCCGCCAGCAGGCCGAGGATCACCCCCGGCAGCAGCGACAGCAGCACCGACACCAGGCTGATCAGCAGCGACATCTGCGCGCCGTGGAACAGGCGGGTGAGGATGTCACGGCCCAGCTCGTCAGTACCCAGCAGGAACTGGCTGTTGCCACCCTCGGCCCACGACGGCGGGGTCAGCAGGTGGTCACGGTACTGCTCCAGCGGGTCGTAGGGGGAGATGATGCCGGCGAACAGCGCACAGAACACCACCACCGACATGAAGATCAGGCCGGCAACCGCGCCCTTGTTCTGCTTGAAGCTCGCCCAGAATTCCTTCAGCGGCGACGGGTAGCTCAGTGCCGGATCATCGTTGGCCGCAACGGTTTGCGGCGAAGTATTCACATTTGCCATGTTGAGTTCCTGCTTACTTGGCGTGACGGATACGCGGGTTGGCGATGCCGTACAGGATGTCGACGACGAAGTTGGTGACAATCACCAGCGTCGCCACGATCAGGATGCCGTTCTGGACTACCGGGTAGTCGCGGCGGCCGATGGCTTCGATCAGCCACTTGCCGATGCCCGGCCAGGAGAAGATGGTTTCGGTCAGTACCGCGCCGCCCATCAGCGTGCCCACCTGCAGGCCGATCACGGTCAGCACCGGAATCAGCGCATTGCGCAGGGTGTGGATGAAGATCACGCGTGCCGGCGACAGGCCCTTGGCACGGGCGGTACGCACGTAGTCTTCACGCAGCACTTCCAGCATCGAGGAGCGGGTCATCCGCGCGATCACCGCCAGCGGAATGGTACCCAGCACGATGGCCGGCAGAATCAGGTGCATCAGCGCATCCTTGAACGCACCGGCGTTCAGTTCCGGGTCCATGGCCTCGGCGCGCCAGGCGTCGATCAGCATGAAGCCGGTAGTGGGCTGCACGTCATATTGCAGGTCGATACGACCGGACACCGGGGTCCAGCCAAGGAAGACGGAGAAGAACATCACCGCCAGCAGGCCCCATACGAAGATGGGCATGGAGAAGCCGGTGAGCGAAATGCCCATCACGCCGTGGTCGAAGATCGAGCCGCGCTTGATGGCGGCGATCACCCCGGCCAACAGGCCGATGACGGCGGCGAACACCAGCGCGCACAGCGCCAGCTCCAGCGTGGCCGGGAACAGGGTGGTGAACTCTTTCCACACGCTTTCCTGGGTCTTGAGCGAGGTGCCAAGATCGCCGTGGAACAGCTTGCCGATGTAGTCGAAGTACTGCACGTAGAGCGGCTGGTCCAGGCCCAGGCGCTTCATGGCGGCAGCGTGCATCACCGGATCGAGCGAGCGTTCGCCCACCATCACCTCGATCGGGTCGCCCGGAATCATGCGGATCAGCGCAAAAGTCAGCAGCGTGATGCCAAAGAAGGTCGGGATCAACACCCCCAACCTGCGCAGAATGAATGCGAACATGTGATTACGTCTCCCGTGCATGCCGCTTGTGACGACATGACGTGTGCTACTGGAACAGGGACGCAAAAGGAAGAAAAACTGGGAGGGGAGGCGCCGGGCGGCTGGTTTGCATCTGAACCACCCACCTATACCAGCTGCAAGGCCGCCACGGCAGAAGCCACTTTAATGGCAACCGGCACTACCGGCCTTGACCCAGGTCAACGCTCGCACACCAGGGCGCCGCGCCGACTTTCCTTTTGCATAAGCTGATCGTCGATCAGCAAACAAGGAGGGGCCGTAGGCGCCCTCCTTGTCCTTAAGTGCGGGGCATGCCCCGCGCGACTTCAATACCGCTTATTTAACGCTTACACCCGCAAAGGAGTAATCGCCAAACGGGCTGATCTTGAAGCCGTTGACTTCCTTGCGCATCGGCTGGTTCACAGTCGAATGGGCAATGGTCGACCACGGCAGATCTTTCTTGAAGATTTGCTGCGCCTTCATGTACAGCGCGGTGCGCTCTTTCATGTCGGTGCTCTTGCGGGCCTTCAGCACGGCAGCGTCGAAATCCTTGCTGCAGTAGCGGGCGTAGTTGGAGCCGCCCACGGCTTCACAAGTCAGCAGCACGCCCAGGAAGTTGTCCGGGCTGGCGTAGTCGCCGGTCCAGCCGATCAGGCCGGTGTCGTGCTCGCCATTCTTCATGCGCTTCAGGTACTCACCCCATTCGTAGGTGGTGATCTTGGCCTTCACGCCGATCTTGGCCCAGTCGGCCTGGATCATTTCCGCCATCAGCTTGGCGTTCGGGTTGTACGGACGCTGTACCGGCATCGCCCACAGGGTGATTTCGAAGCCGTTCGGGTAGCCGGCCTTGGCCAGCAGGGCCTTGGCTTTTGCCACGTCCAGCGACTGGTTACGCAGCGACTTGTTGTAGGACCACAGCGAACCCGGCATCGGGTTGGCCGCTTCCTGACCCTGACCCTGGTATACCGCGTCGATGATGGCCTTGCGGTTGATGGCCATGTCCAGCGCCTGACGCACTTCCAGTTTCTTCAGCTGCGGCTTTTCCACGTTGTAGGCCAGGTAGCCAATGTTGAAGCCCGGGGCGGACATCATCTTCAGTGCCGGGTCGGTTTTCATGCCGGCCAGGTCCTGCGGCTTCGGATAGGACATGATGTGGCACTCGCCAGCCTTCATCTTCTGTGCACGCACGGAAGCATCGGTGGTGATGGCGAAAATCAGGTTGTCCACTTTTACGTCAGCCGGCTTCCAGTACTGCTTGTTGGCCTTGTAACGGATCTGCGCATCTTTCTGGTAGCGCACGAACACGAACGGACCGGTACCGATCGGCTGCTGGTTGATCATGGAGGCCTTGCCTTCCTTCACCAGCTTGTCGGCGTATTCGGCGGACTGAATGGAAGCGAACGGCATAGCGATCTTGGCCAGCAGGTCGGCATCCGGGTCTTTCAGGATGAACTTGACGGTGTTGGCGTCAACTTTTTCCACCTTCACGATGTTGGCATCGAGGCCGGTATCGGAGGCGTACGGGAATTCTGCCGGGTAGGCCTTGTTGAACGGGTAGTTCTTGTCAACCATGCGGCTGAAGGTGAACACCACGTCATCGGCGCCAAAGTCGCGGCTCGGCTTGAAGTAGTCGGTGGTGTGGAACTTCACGCCCTTGCGCAGCTTGAAGGTGTATTCCTTGCCATCAGCGGACACGGTCCAGGATTCGGCCAGACCCGGGATGGTCTTGGTGGAGCCCTTTTCGAATTCAACCAGACGGTTGAACATGGCGTGGCCAGCGGCGTCGAAAGTGGTACCGCCGGTGTACTGGGCGGAGTCGAAGCCTTCCGGGCTGGCTTCCGAGCAGTAAATCAGGGTGCCGGCGGCGTGGGCGGCGGTAGCTGCGGCGGTCAGACCGGCAGCAATCAGCAGATGCTTGGCTACTCGCATGTTTCTCGTTTCCCTATTTCTATTTTGAAGAAGTGATGCCTGGTATTGCCAGCAAGGCAATGCAAACGGCGTGCCGGATGTTGTTAGCCCCGGACAAATGCATTATGCGACGCCACCGGCCAAGCACAAGGCGGGCTTGACCGTTTTTTGTCGTCACCATGATTTATCGCAGTGCAGAATGTCGTTTTCTGCGTCGATCCTGGCGCCATCTGGCGCGCAGTCCGTTGCAGTCCACGCTGCCAACCCCGAAAACACCTTTCCCGGCCCCTTCCGGGCCGATGGCGGCTGAGTATTTCACAAGCGTCGCTATTACATCCACTAAGGAAAATTGATGTTCTATGTGATTTTGTTATAGTCACAACCGTCTCATTCCCCGCGCGCCAAACCTGCCGCCAGCCAAATAAAAATGATTCGTTTTCGACAGATCGAAGCATTCCGCTGCCTGATGAGCTGCGGTACCACCGTAGCCGCAGCACGCCGCATGCACATCACCCAGCCTGCAATCAGCCGCCTGATTGCCGATCTGGAGGAAGACCTGGGCTTCCGGCTGTTCAACCGCACCAAGGGACGCATGGAGCCGACTACCGCCGCCATCCGCTTTCAACGCGCGGTGGAAGAGAACTTTCTGGGGCTGGAACGGCTGCGCCAGGTGGCGGACACCATTCGCGCCGAAGAGAACGAAGGGCTGTCCATTGCCTGCATGCCTGTCCTTTCTACCAGCCTGCTGCCGCTGATCCTGAAGGAGTTCTTCAAGCTACGCCCCGATGTTCCGGTCAAGATCGACACCGTCGGCAATGCCGAAGTCATGGTAAAGCTGCAAGATCTGAAGGTGGACGTGGCCCTTAGCCTGACCATTCCGGCCATTGCCGGCATCGAAGTCGAGCCGCTGCTGGAGGCACCGGCGCTGTGCGCAATGCCTGCCGACCACCCGTTGGCCGCACGCAGTGAGATCACACCACAGGATCTGGCGAACGAAACGGTAATCGGCTGGATGCCCAACTACCCACTGAGCCAGAACCAGGAAGACAAGTATTTCGGCCATGCCGGCGTGTACCCGCAGTACACCATCCGTACCCATACCTCGCACACCCGCTATGCCATGGTGGCGCACGGCTTTGGCGTATCCATCGTCGAGCCGTTCGCCTCCGAGTTATGGCAGCACCAGGGGGTGGTTACCCGCCCCTTTGTCACCGACACCTGCCACAGCTATGTAATCGCCTACCCGTCCAGCGGCAGCCGCTCGGCAATCCTGCAGGACTTCCGTCGCGCCACCTTGCGGGTGGTGAACGACAAGGCTCTGCTGCCGTGGGCAACGCCGCTGACGCAGGAATAAGCTCAAAAAGACAACAAGGGCGCCCCGCGGGGCGCCCTTGTTGTTATCTCGATGGCACTCAGCGCTTGCGCAGAATCACGCTGCCCACCGAGTAACCGGCACCGAACGACGACAGCACGCCGATATCGCCACTGCTCATGTCGGCATGGTGCAGATGGAACGCAATCACCGAGCCGGCCGAGCTGGTATTGGCATAGCGGTCCAGGATCACCGGCGCTTCCACCGCATCGGCATCGCGGCCCAGCACGCGGCGGGCGATCAGCTGGTTCATGCTGAGGTTGGCCTGGTGCAGCCAGAAGCGTTTCACCTCCGCCGGGGCAATGGCGTGGCTATCCAGATGCGCCACGATATGCTCGCCCACCATCGGGCACACTTCCTTGAACACCTTGCGCCCCTGCTGCACGAACAGCTTGTCCAGCGCGCCGATACCACGCTCGTCGCAGCGATTGAGGAAGCCGAAATTGTTGCGGATATTGTTGGAGAACACCGTGGCCAGCTTGCTGCCCAGCACCTCGAACACGTTGGCCGCATTGGCACTGTCGGCGCGCTCCAGCAGCACCGCCGAGCAGGCATCACCAAAAATGAAATGGCTGTCGCGATCGCGGAAGTTCAGGTGTGCCGAACAGATTTCCGGGTTCACCATCAGCACCGCGCGCGCCTGCCCGCCGGCGATGGCATTCACCGCGGTCTGGATGCCGAAAGTGGCGGAAGAACAGGCCACGTTCATATCGAAGGCAAAACCCTGCACCCCCAGCGCCTGTTGCACTTCGATGGATAGCGCCGGGTACGGGCGCGGCATGTTGGAGCAGGCGGCAATCACCATGTCGACATCGGCAGCCGTCTTGCCGGCTGCGGCCAACGCCTCGCGCGCTGCCGCCACTGCCATTTCCGCCGGCACCGACAGTTCGTCATTGCTGCGCTCCGGCAGATACGGCGCCATGCGGCTGGGGTCCAGCACCCCGCTGGCGTCCATCAGGTAGCGCTGCTTGATGCCGGAAGCTTTCTCGATGAATTCGGCACTGGACTCCTGCAGCGGAGCAAGCTCGCCACTGGCAATGGCCGCGGCATGCTGCTGGTTGTAGTCATTCACAAAGGCATTGAACGCGGCTACCAGAGCCTCGTTGCTGACAGCGTTGGGCGGGGTAAACAGGCCGCTGCCGCTGATCACCACTTGATGCATGGAGTTTTCCTTCCTATCTGTACCCGGGGCAGCAAGTCCCGGCTTACGGTAAACGAACGTTTGCTCAATGATACACCAAGCCCGTTACCGCCCGGCAGCTGTCCCACCGGCAAGCGAAAAACCGTGCCAAGCACGCGAAAACAAAGGTAAAATGCCAGCCCGGCCTGATAACGGGTGCTGACTAGCTCGCAATGACTACACCTTGTGCCGGATTCCCCTGCAGTGCGGTTATTTCTATTCTGGCGACGCTCGTCGCGAACTCCCGACCGGCAATAGTTGACTAAATTACTCGGAATTAGGGTATAATCGCGTCAACCACTCTGGGAGCCTATACCATGCGCCTCACCACCAAAGGACGTTTTGCCGTCACCGCCATGCTGGATCTCGCGCTGCGCGAAGCCGGCGGCCCGGTCACGCTGGCCGGCATCAGCGAGCGCCAGGGCATATCCCTGTCCTATCTGGAGCAGCTGTTCGGCAAACTGCGTCGTGCGCAGCTGGTTGAAAGCGTACGCGGCCCCGGCGGCGGCTACACCCTGGCCCGCACCGTGGCCGAGATTTCGGTAGCCGACATTATTGTCGCCGTGGACGAACCGGTGGACGCCACACAGTGTGGCGGCCGCGAAAACTGCCACGATAATCACCGCTGCATGACCCACGACCTGTGGACCAGCCTTAACGCCACCATCTTCGACTACCTGTCCAAGATCAGCTTGGCCAGCCTGGTGGAAAACCAGAAGGCAAAGGACACCAGTGTCGTACAAGATCAACGTACCCTGCGCCGCACAGCCGCCTGTAGCGACGCCATCGCCGGCAGCAACGCTGCCTGACGCGACCTCGTGGAGACCCGCAATGAGCGAGCTTAAGCACCCGATCTACCTCGACTACTCCGCCACCACTCCGGTTGATCCGCGCGTGGCCGAAGTGATGATCCCGTACCTCACCGAACAGTTCGGCAACCCGGCATCGCGCAGCCACAGCTACGGCTGGGTAGCCGAAGAAGCCGTGGAAAAGGCACGTGGTCAGGTAGCCGCACTGGTGAACTGTGATCCGAAGGAAATCGTGTGGACCTCCGGCGCCACCGAATCCAACAACCTGGCCCTGAAAGGCGCCGCCCAGTTCTACAAGAGCAAGGGCAAGCACCTGATCACCCAGAAGACCGAACACAAGGCCGTGCTGGACACCATGCGCGAGCTGGAGCGCCAGGGCTTCGAGGTGACTTACCTCGACGTGCAGGAAAACGGTCTGGTGAGCCTGGCCGATTTCGAAGCCGCACTGCGCCCGGACACCATCCTCGCCTCCATCATGTTCGTGAACAACGAAATCGGCGTGGTACAGCCGATCGCCGAACTGGGCGAGCTGTGCCGCGCCCGCGGCGTGCTGTTCCACGTGGACGCCGCCCAGGCTACCGGCAAGGTGGAAATCGACCTGGACAAGCTCAAGGTTGACCTGATGAGCTTCTCCGCTCACAAGACCTACGGCCCGAAAGGCATCGGCGCGCTGTACATCCGCCGCAAGCCGCGCGTGCGCCTGGAAGCACAGATGCACGGTGGCGGCCACGAGCGTGGTTTCCGCTCCGGCACCCTGGCCACCCACCAGATTGCCGGCATGGGCGAAGCGTTCCGCATCGCCCAGGAAGAAATGCAGGCCGAGAACGCCCGCATCCGCGCGCTGCGCGACCGCCTGTGGCACGGCCTGCAGAGTATCGAAGAAGTCTACCTGAACGGTGACATCGATCAGCGCGTGCCGCACAACCTGAACGTAAGCTTCAACTTCGTCGAGGGCGAAAGCCTGATCATGGCGATCAAGGACCTGGCAGTGTCGTCCGGCTCGGCCTGTACCTCTGCTTCGCTGGAGCCTTCCTACGTGCTGCGCGCCCTGGGCCGCAACGACGAACTGGCGCACAGCTCGATCCGCTTCTCCATTGGCCGTTTCACCACCGAACAGGACATCGACTACGCCGTGAAGCTGCTGCAGCAGAAGATCGGCAAGCTGCGCGACCTGTCCCCGCTGTGGGAAATGTTCAAGGACGGCGTCGACCTCAACACCATCGAGTGGGCTGCCCACTAAACTGTTTTGATGATGCGACCAGCGTTACAGGGTTGGCCGCACGCAGGAGAAGATCATGGCATACAGCGACAAGGTAATGGACCACTACGAAAACCCCCGCAACGTGGGCGCTTTCGACAAGGGTGACGAATCGGTTGGTACCGGCATGGTGGGTGCACCGGCCTGTGGCGACGTAATGAAACTGCAGATCAAGGTGAGCGAGGACGGCATCATCGAAGATGCCAAGTTCAAGACCTACGGCTGTGGCTCCGCCATCGCCTCCAGCTCGCTGGTTACCGAATGGGTAAAAGGCAAGTCGCTGGACGAGGCAATGGCGATCAAGAACACCGAAATCGCCGAAGAACTGGCACTGCCGCCGGTGAAGATCCACTGCTCGATCCTGGCCGAAGACGCCATCAAGGCGGCCGTGGCCGACTACAAGCAGAAGCACGCGAAATGATTTTAGGACACCTCGAAAAGCCCTGATTTTTAAGCGAGACAAGGCGCGAACGAAAAATCCCGACGCCGCATATGTACTGATATGCAAGGAGGGATTTTTCGTGAGTAACGCAGTATCGCAACGAAAGCAGGCGATTTTTCGAGGCGTCCTCCACGGCGGGCGTAGCTAGCCCGCCGCCAGTAAAGGCAGAAGCAAAATGGCAATCACGCTTACCGAACGCGCAGCAACTCACGTCAGCAACTTCCTGGCCAAACGCGGCAAGGGCCTGGGCATCCGCCTGGGCGTGAAGACCTCCGGCTGTTCCGGCATGGCTTACAAGCTGGAATTCGTCGATGTCGCCAGCGATGAGGACGTAACCTTCCAGAGCCACGGCGTTACCGTGTTTACCGACGCCAAGAGCCTGGCCTACCTGGACGGCACCGAGCTGGACTATGCCAAGGAAGGGCTGAACGAAGGCTTCCAGTTCAACAACCCGAACGTGAAGAACGAGTGCGGTTGCGGCGAAAGCTTCAACGTCTAAGCCTGCCCACAACAACGGGCGACTCAAAAATAGCTTTTCCGAGGAGCCCTGCCGGCTATGCCGCCCCCGCGCGGCAGAGCCGGTTTTGACGTTATTCACCCCGGTTTTTGCAGAAAGCCCGCATGTCCGCCGATTTCTCGCAGGATCACTTCGCCCTGTTCCAGCTGCCGCGCCAGTTCCGCATTGATGGCGCGCAGCTGGACAGCGCCTGGCGTACCGCCGCCGCCGCTGCCCACCCCGACCGCTTTGCCGCCGCCGGCGACGCCGAAAAGCGCGTGGCGCTGATGCGCGCCACCCGCATCAACGAGGCCTACCAGACGCTGAAATCGCCGCTGGCGCGCGCGCGCTACCTGCTGCAGCTGGCTGGCGTGGACACCGCCGAAGAGACCAACACCAGCATGCCACCGGCCTTCCTGATGGCGCAGATGGAATGGCGCGAGAACATCGAGGATGCCCGCCACGGCAAGGATGTGGCGGCGCTGGAGGCGCTGTCGCGCCAGCTGCGCGGCGATGTGAAGTCGCTGGAAGACGAGCTGGCCGCACAGCTGGACGATGCCGCGGATCACGCTGCCGCCGCGCTGTCGGTACGCAAGCTGCGCTTTCTGGAAAAACTGGACCAGGAAATCGGCGACGCCATCGAAGCGTTGCTGTACTGACCCCGAACAAACCGCAAGTTGGCTGCGGCCAACCTTTGCATCAAGTTAAGCAGACCCGATATGGCCCTACTGCAAATCGCCGAACCCGGCCTCTCCGCCGCCCCGCACCAGCATCGCCTGGCCGTGGGCATCGACCTGGGTACCACCAACTCGCTGGTTGCCACCGTGCGCAGCGGCAGCGCCGTAGTGTTGCCGGACGAACAGGGCCGCAACCTGCTGCCTTCCGTGGTGCGCTACGCACCGGATGGCAGCGTGGTGGTGGGCCACGACGCCCAGGCCGAGCAGAGCCGCGATGCGGCCAACACCATCGTGTCGGCCAAACGCTTCATGGGCCGTGGCCTGGTGGATATCCAGGACGTTGGCCGCAGCCCGTACCGTTTTGTCGATGCGCCGGGCATGGTGCAACTGGTGACTCGCGCCGGCAACAAGAGCCCGGTGGAGGTTTCCGCCGACATCCTGCGCACGCTGAAAACCCGCGCCGAAGCCAGCCTGGGCGGCGATCTGGTAGGCGCGGTGATCACCGTGCCGGCCTATTTCGACGACGCACAGCGCCAGGCCACCAAGGACGCCGCACGCCTGGCCGGCCTCAACGTGCTGCGCCTGCTGAACGAACCCACCGCTGCCGCCATCGCTTACGGCCTGGATAACGGCTCGGAAGGCACCTACGTGGTGTACGACCTGGGCGGCGGCACCTTTGACGTATCGGTGCTGGCGCTGTCGCGCGGCGTGTTCGAAGTGCTGGCCACCAGCGGCGATTCCTCGCTGGGTGGTGACGACTTCGACCACCGCATCTACTGCTGGATTCTGGAGCAGGCAGACCTGCACGGTCTCACCGCGCAAGATACCCGCCTGCTGCTGACCCGCGCCCGCGAAGCCAAGGAAGCGCTGAGCGAGCACGCCAGCACCCGCATTACCGCCGTGCTGGCCGATGGCCAGACCATCGACCTGGAACTGACGCAGGCCACCTTCCACGACATCAGCAAGACCCTGCTGGACAAGACCCTGCTGCCGGTACGCAAGGCACTGCGCGATGCCAAGATCACCATTGACGACGTCAAGGGCGTGGTGATGGTGGGCGGCGCTACCCGCATGCCGCAGGTGCAGAAAGCCGTGGGCGATTTCTTCGGCCGCCCGCCGCTGACCAACCTCGACCCGGACAAGGTAGTGGCGCTGGGCGCCGCCATCCAGGCCGATGTGCTGGCCGGCAACAAGGGCGGCGAGGACTGGCTGCTGCTGGACGTGATTCCGCTGTCGCTGGGCATTGAAACCATGGGCGGGCTGGCGGAAAAGATCATCCCGCGCAACAGCACCATTCCGGTGGCGCGCGCGCAGGAGTTCACCACCTTCAAGGACGGCCAGACCGCCATGTCCATCCACGTGGTACAGGGCGAGCGCGAACTGATTGCCGACTGCCGCAGCCTGGCCAAGTTCGTGCTGCGCGGCATCCCGCCGATGGTGGCCGGCGCAGCACGCATCCGCGTCACCTTCCAGGTGGATGCCGACGGCCTGCTGTCGGTCACCGCCCGCGAGCTGACTTCCGGCGTGGAAGCGCATATCGAGGTAAAACCGTCCTATGGCCTGTCCGACGATGAAGTCAGCCGCATGCTTACCGAATCGCTGAGCCACGTGCAGGAAGACATCAACGCCCGCAAGCTGCGCGAAGCGATCGTGGATGCCGAAAGCCTGATCGCCGCCATCCAGGCCGCCCTGGACGTGGATGGCGACCTGCTGGATGCCGAAGAACGCGCCGCACTGGATGGCGCCATGGCCGGCCTGCATACCGCCATTGCCAGCCAGGTAACACGCGAGGTGAACGCCGCCACGCAGCGCCTGAACCAGATCAGCGAGCCGTTTGCCGCCCGCCGCATGGACCGCAATATCCAGCGTGCGCTCAAGGGCAAGAACATCGGCGCCCTGTAACGGGCACCCCGAAAAATACCCGCTTTCGTTGCGATACTGCGTTGCGCACGAAAAACACCTCCTGACATAGCAACCGTATGCGGCGTCAGCGTTTTTCATTCGCGCCTTGTCTCGCGTAGAAATCGGGGTTTTTCGAGATACCCTGAACTTATTGAGATAGACGGCCGCACGCTGCGGCCAACCCGGAGACTTACCCATGCCGCGTATCATCGTGCTGCCCAATACCGACCTGTGCCCGGACGGCGCCGTGCTCGACAACATCGAAACCGGCACCAGCATCTGCGAGGCCCTGCTAGCCCACGACATCGAGATCGAACACGCTTGCGAGATGTCCTGTGCCTGCACCACCTGCCATGTCATCGTGCGTGAAGGCTTCAACTCGCTGCCCCCGTCCGACGATCTTGAAGACGACATGCTGGACAAGGCCTGGGGCCTGGAAGCGCAATCGCGCCTGTCGTGCCAGGCCATCGTTACCGATCAGGACCTGGTGGTTGAGATTCCGCGCTACACCATCAACCACGCCCGCGAACATCACTGAGGAGCCCGCCATGAAGTGGAGCGACATCAACGACATCGCCATCGAACTGTGTGAAGCACACCCGGACATCGACCCGAAAACCGTGCGCTTTGTCGACCTGCACAACTGGGTGGTAGACCTGCCCGGCTTCGACGACGACCACATGCGTGGCGGCGAGAAGGTGCTGGAGGCGATTCAGCAGGCCTGGATCGACGAGGCGGAATAAGCCGCAACGCTGGCCGCAAGCCATAGCAACGCCCTGCCCTGCGCAGGGCGTTTGCGTTTGGTGCGTGCAGTGATGGTGTTCACTTAAGCACTCTCTCCACCCCCAATCCACCCAAGAGTAGAACCGCAGCAACTTGCCCCAAACCCGTTGGCGCGAGCCGGGCAAAAGGGTGCGCCCCAGGTATTAAGACGCCGATCTGTTTGAGTCCCGAGCCGTTAGCGAGGGACGAGTTCGGCGGCGCCTGGGGCGTGCCTTTTTGCCCGGGGTTTCGAGCAGCCCCGGGGCGCCTTTTCTTCGGATACCTTCTTTTGGCGACGCAAAAGAAGGTATCCCGTCCGCCGGGCGGAACAGGCGACTTCAATCATTAGCTGCGCAGCGGATTCCACGCCTAACCAAACAAGCCACGCCACAACAGCAACGCGGTAAACGTTGGGCTTCGCTATGCTCAACCCAACCTACGTGCTGCCCTGCAGGGCGTTGCTATGTGAACAGCAAGGCTGCCGATTCAATAACTTTGTCGGAACGGCCCGGCTTTGCCGGGTCCGGTAGTGTCTAGGTGACGAACCTTACCCGCAGCCTGAAACGCCCTGCCCTGCGCAGGGCGTTTGCGTTTGGACATGCTGGCCGCAAGCAGGCTTTGCTATGCTGGAGCATCCCGCCACCCCCATCGCCTCTGGAGGCTGCCATGCTTACCCTGATCATCGGCAACAAGAACTTCTCATCCTGGTCACTACGGCCGTGGCTGCTGCTCAAGCACATCGGCGAGCCGTTCCGCGAACAGCATATCCGCCTGTACATGCCGGATACCCGGCAACACCTGCTGGCGGCCAACCCGGCCGGCAAGGTGCCGGTGCTGCTCCACGACAATCTGCGCGTGCACGACTCGCTGGCGATCTGCGAATACCTGAACGAGCTGTTCCCCGCCTCGAAACTGTGGCCGGACGATCAGGCCGAGCGTGCCGAGGCGCGCGCCATCGTCGCCGAGATGCACAGCGGCTTCACCGCCATGCGTGGCGAGCTGCCGTTCAACGTTACCCTGCGCACCCGCCATGAGCCATCGCCGGAAGCGGCCGCCGACATCCGCCGCATCTGCGACATCTGGCAGCAGCTGCGCCAGCGCCATCTGGATGCCGGCCCCTGGCTGTTCGGCACCTTCAGCATTGCCGATGCCATGTTCGCCCCGGTAGCCTGCCGCTTCGTCAGCTACGGTATCGAGCTGCCGCCACTGGCCGCCGCCTACGTGGACCACCTGCTGGACGACCCGGCCATGCTGGAATGGTATGACGCCGCCGAGGCGGAACAGGCGGCTACGGTAGCCTGACAACAGCCAGCCGGACAGGTAGTCGAACACGCGCCAACTCATTAGAATGGCGCGTTTTTTTCTCGCGGGGCTACAGACATGACAACACCGTTCATCATCGGCATTGCCGGTGGCAGTGGCAGCGGCAAGAGCACGGTAACCCGCAAGGTGCTGGAGGCCATCGGCAGCGACCAGGCGGCAGTGATCGTGCAGGACTACTACTACCGCGATCAGAGCCATCTGAGCTTCGAGCAGCGCCTGGGCACCAACTACGACCACCCGCAGGCCTTCGACTGGCCACTGCTGGTGGAGCACATTGCCGACCTGCGCAATGGCCTGGGCATCGACATGCCAGTATACGACTTTGCCCGCCACAACCGCGCCGAGGAGACCGTGCGCGTGGAGCCGGCACCGGTGATCGTGATCGAGGGGCTGTTTCCGCTGTACGATGCCGCGCTGCGCGAGATGATGTCGCTGAAGATCTTCGTGGATACCGATGCCGACGTGCGCTTCATCCGCCGCCTGCAGCGCGACATCGCCGAGCGCGGCCGCACCACCGACAGCGTGATCGAGCAGTACCTGGCCACCGTGCGGCCGATGCACAACCAGTTCATCGAGCCTACCAAGCGTTTTGCCGACGTGATTCTGCCGCACGGCGCCAATGAGCCGGCGGTGGATATCATCACCACCAAGGTGGCCAGCCTGATCGCTTAAGACGCTTTTTACGCTCCGCGGCAACTTTCCGCCGCCTGGCTTATCGAAGCCAACATGCTGCGGCCAACCAGGGGGTTGGCCGCAGGCTTTATTCACCACAGGAGACCCCATGCATACCCTGAAACCGCGCAACCCGTTTGCGCACGCGCCGCAGATGAAAAAAGGCGGCGCCCACCAGCGCAGTGCCTCTGGCGCACGCTTTGGCCACAAGCAGGCACTGCTGGCCGAACTGAACGACTGGCAGCTGTATGAGAGCAGCCATGAGAGCTGGCACAGCGCCGCCGCCGACGACACACAGGAGGCGGACAGCAACGACAAACCGGGCTGCGGCCCGGTTTTTTCATGCCTGCCGCGCCGGATGGCCGCACCAGGCGCCCCTTGCTTTGCCGCTGGCTAAACAATCTGTAGCGCGCTGGTGACATCACATTCTTAAAAATGTATAGTTTGCACATGTTTATTTTTGCCGCTACCAGCGCCCCATGCCGAAATAATACGGCGGAGTAGCGGCCAGCCTGTAACGGGCACTGGCGCTTTTAAATATGTATATATTACACAACTTAAAGGAAGCACACATGCTGGATGCAGCCACCCGCCAACTGGTCAAAGCCACCGCCCCGGTACTGAAAGAGCACGGCGTTACCCTCACCCGCCACTTCTACGCCCGCATGTTCCAGCACAACCCGGAACTGAAGCAGATCTTCAACCAAGGCCACCAGCAGGCCGGCAGCCAGCAGCAGGCGCTGGCCATGGCGGTAGCCGCCTACGCCGAACACATCGACGACCCATCGGTACTGGCACCGGTACTGGCGCTGGTAGCCAACAAGCACGCAAGCCTGGGCATTCGTGCCGAGCATTACCCGATTGTGGGTAGCCACCTGCTGGCATCGATCCGTGAAGTGCTGGGCGAGGCTGCCAGCGACGAGCTGATCGCCGCCTGGGCCGCAGCCTACGGCCAGCTGGCCGACATTCTGATTACAGAAGAAGGCAAGCTGTACCAGCAGGCAGCCAACCAGCCCGGCGGCTGGAGCGGCTGGCGCGGCTTCAAGGTTGGCCGCAAGGTAGTGGAAAGCGAAGAGATCACCTCCTTCTACCTGCAGCCGGCCGATGGCGGCCCGCTGCCGCAGTACCGCCCGGGCCAGTACCTGTCGCTACGCCTGCTGGTGCCGCAACTGGGCATGATGCAGCCGCGCCAGTACAGCCTGTCGGCAGCTCCCGGCGGCAGCGCGCTGCGCATCTCGGTAAAACGCGAAGCCGGCAGCAATACCCCGGCCGGAATGGTATCCAATCAGCTGCATGATGCGGTGAAGGTGGGCGATATCCTGGACGTGGCGCCGCCGCTGGGCGATTTCTTCCTGCATGAGGAACGCCGCGGCCCGGTAGTGCTGATCAGCGCCGGTGTCGGCATCACCCCGATGCTGTCCATGCTGGAGCAGCTACTGCAGCAGAACAGCCCGCGCAGCATCCGCTTCCTGCATGCCTGCCGTCACGGCGGCGTGCATGCTTTCCGCCTGCAGCTGGGCAACTGGAGCCGCGAATACCCGCAACTGCTGGCGCATACCTGGTACGAATTCCCGCGTGCCGAGGACGTATCCGGCCGCGACTACCAGCAAGTTGGCCGCATGGCGCTGAACACCGTTGCCGCCGATGCCGTGCTGCCCGATGCCGACTACTACCTGTGCGGCCCGCTGCCCTTCATGCAGCAGCAGAAGGCCGCGCTGCTGGCGCTGGGTGTGGCTGCCGCGCGCATCCATGCCGAGGCCTTTGGTACCGGCGGCGCCGGCGTGTAATTGAGTGGACGGCGCAGGCGGCGTATGCTCTTGCCTTTGCCCTAGACCACAGCAGCCATGCAACTAACGCATTTCACCGACCTCGGCCTGCGGGTACTGATGTATCTGAGCGAGCCACGCGATACCCCGGTAACCATCGGCGAGATCGCCGAGCGCTTTACCGCCTCGCGCAATCACCTGGTGAAGGTGGTGCATTTCATGGCGCAGCAGGGCTGGCTGGCCACCAGCCGTGGCAAGGGCGGCGGCCTGGCGCTGGCACGCGCGGCCAGCCAGTACCGGCTGGGCGAGGTGATCCGCACGCTGGAAGACATCGGCGACCTGATCAACTGCGCCGAGCCGCCGTGCTTCCTTCGCGGCCGCTGTCGGCTCAAGGGGGTACTGGACGAAGCACTGGCAGCATTCTTTTCCGTGCTGGACCGCTACACCCTGGCCGACGTAGTGGCCAGCCCCACCGGCGAGGCCATCGCCGTGCTGCATCGCCTGGGCGTGGCCAGCCGGGGCTGATCGCCCCGCAAGCACCGCCTGCCTCCCCCCGCGCCGGGCAGCTGTCTGGCCACACACCCTACCCCACCCTCCCTACTCCACCAGCCTGCACCAGCAGCAGTTCCATGCTGCCGGCCAGGCATGCATGCTTTCTCCCCACCCCGCCTGACAGCTTCGCAATTATTCCAATACGCACATGCTAGCTGGCTATATGCTTGCTTTTTCAGAGATTTTTGTTCGCTATCGAACATATACAATCGTTTTTGCGCTATCATGCGCGCCCTCGGCGCACAACCGAGTAGAAACGAAAAACAAGAGCCGAATACCGGCCAGCAATAACAACACCTTCACCATTTAGGAGTTCTCATGGACACACTCCACGCGCTGATCAATCAAGGCAATGACCTGATCTGGGGTCAGCTGCTCATCTACATCCTGCTAGGCGTGGGCGCCTACTTCACCCTGCGCATGGGCTTTATGCAGCTGCGCTTGCTGCCGCGTGGCTGGCAGGAAATGCTCGGCGGTCGTCGCCACATCGGGGGCAGCAACGACATCTCGTCTTTCCAGGCATTCGCCACTGGCCTTGCCTCGCGCGTAGGCACCGGCAACGTGGCCGGTGTGGCTACCGCCATCGCCCTGGGCGGCCCCGGCGCCGTATTCTGGATGTGGATCACCGCCCTGCTGGGCATGGCCAGCGCCTTTGCCGAATCCACGCTGGCGCAGCTGTTCAAGGTCAGCCACCACGACAATACCTTCCGTGGCGGCCCGGCTTACTACATTGAAAAAGGCCTGGGCATGCGCTGGCTGGGGGTGGCGTTTTCGCTGTCGCTGATCCTGGCCTTTGGCCTGGTCTTCAATGCGGTGCAGGCCAACTCCATCGTGGCGGCAACCGAAGGCGCCTGGGGCTGGGACAAGAACCTGGTAGCCATCGGCCTTGTGCTGCTGACCGCACCGATCATTTTTGGCGGCCTGCGCAAGGTGGCACAGGTTGCGGAATGGATGGTGCCGCTGATGGCCGCCATCTACCTGGGCATGACGCTGTTTGTCATCTTCACCCACCTGGCGGATATCCCGGCGGTGTTCATGCTGATCGTGAAAAGTGCCTTCGGCCTGGAGCAGGCGGCAGGCGGCTTTGCCGGCTACGCGGTTAGCCAGGCCATGATGCTGGGCATCAAGCGAGGCCTGTTCTCCAACGAAGCCGGCATGGGCTCGGCACCGAATGCCGCAGCGGCAGCCACCACTCGCCACCCGGCCAGCCAGGGCATCGTGCAGATGTTCGGCGTGTTCATCGACACCATCGTCGTGTGTTCCTGCACCGCCTTCATCGTGCTGCTATCCGGTGCCTATGTACCCGGCGCCGAGCTGAAAGGCGTGCAACTGACCCAGGCGGCGCTGTCTGCCACGCTGGGCAGCTGGGGCGGCCACTTCCTGGCCATTGCCCTGTTCCTGTTCTGCTTCAGCTCCATCATCGGTAACTACGCGTATGCCGAGGGTAATGTGGAGTTCATCAAGAACAACAAGCTGCTCATGCTGGGCTTCCGCCTGCTGGTGCTGTTCATGGTGGCATTTGGTGCCATCGGCAGCTCGCCGCTGGTATGGGACATGGCCGACCTGTCGATGGGCATCATGGCGCTGATCAACCTGTTCGCCATCGTGATGCTGTCCAAGCACGTGTTCACGCTGCTGAAGGACTACCAGGACCAGCTCAAGGCCGGTAACAAACAGCCGGAATTCGACGTGAAGCGTTACCCGGAAATCCAGGCACGCATCCACCCGGAAAGCTGGAAGTAAGCTGCCCTCCGGCATGGCGGCCACCATTGACCGCCGCTAGATAGCCAAAGCCCTTCCGCCATGCGGAAGGGCTTTGTTTTATGGTCGCAGGGGCCATCTGGCCAGCCGAGATGGTGGCCTGCAGCCTGCTAGATGGTCTTGGAGTAACGCGCCTTGGTCTCGCGCTCGCGCAGGTGACGATCGAACACCATGGCGATATTGCGGATCAGGAAACGCCCCTTGGGCGCCACCATCAGGAAATCGCCGTCGAAAGTCAGCAAACCTACCTGCTGAAACTCGCGGATCAGTGGCAGCTCGTCGGCAAAGTAGTCGGCAAAGTTGATGCCGAAAGTTTCCTCGATGGCCTCTACCGACAGCGAGAAGCGGCACATCAGCGACTGGATCACGCTGCGGCGCAGGATATCGTCCTGGGTCAGCGTCATGCCGCGCAGTACCGGCAGGTGGCCGGCATCCAGCGCCGCGTAGTAGGCGTCGATGTCTTTTTCGTTCTGCGAGTAACAGGGGCCGACCTTGCCGATGGACGACACGCCCAGACCGATCATGTCGCAGTCGGCATGGGTTGAATACCCCTGGAAGTTGCGCTGCAGGCGGCCCTGCTGCAGGGCACGCGTCAGCTCGTCGTCCGGCTTGGCAAAGTGATCCATGCCGATGAACACATAGCCGGCGTCGGTGAGCTGCTGTACCGAATTCTGCAGGATGTCCAGCTTGTGCGCGGCCGTGGGCAGATCAGCCTCGTTGATGCGGCGCTGCGGCATGAACACGCTGGGCAGGTGCGCGTAGTTGTACAGCGCGATGCGGTCCGGGTTCATTGCCAGCACCTTGTCCACAGTGCGGCGCACCGAGTCGGCATTCTGCAGCGGCAGGCCGTAGATCAGGTCCACGCTCACCGACTTGAAACCGGCCTCACGCGCGGCGTTGATCACGGTAAGGGTTTCTTCCTCGCTCTGGATGCGGTTCACCGCCTGCTGCACGGCCGGGTCGAAATCCTGGATGCCCACACTCATGCGGTTGAAACCCAGCCGGCCCAGGTGCAGCACGGTGTCGCGGCCAACCTTGCGCGGGTCGATCTCGATGGAAAACTCACCATCCGGCAGCAATTCGAAATGCTTGTTAATGGCCGCCATCACCCGGCTGAGTTGCTCGTCGGACAGGAAGGTGGGTGTGCCGCCGCCAAAATGCAGCTGGATCACCTTCTCGCGGTAGCCCAGGCGTGCCGCCACCAGGGCGATTTCCTTTTCCAGGTAATCCAGGTACTGGTCGGCGCGGCTCTTGTCTTTGGTGATGATCTTGTTGCAGCCGCAGTAGTAGCAGATGGTGTTACAGAACGGCACATGCACGTACAGCGACACCGGGCGATGGCTGGCGCCAATGGCGTGCTGCTGCAGCCAGTGCTCGTAATCCTTCACCCCGAAGCCGCCGTGAAAGCGATCTGCCGTCGGGTAAGAAGTGTAGCGCGGGCCGGAACCTTCAAGTTTTTCGATAAGTTCTCGATCGAAGACGCATTGCGTCGGCTGGAACGGGGCGGTGGGTGTCATATCGTCTTGCTTGGAAAACTGGTGGTGGGCTGGTAAATTTGCGCTAATTGACACTTGGCGCGCTTTGACGCGTGTCAAGCAAGCCTCTAGCCTTGCGAAACCCGGAAACCATGACCGAGCTCACTACCTCCCTGCACACGCTGAAAGTGTCGTGCTCCAACTGCAGTCTGCGTGAACTCTGCCTGCCGGTTGGCCTCAACCGCGACGAGATGGCACAGCTGGATGCGGTGATCCGCCAGAGCCGCCGTCTGAAGCGTGGCGAGTACCTGTTCCACTCCGGCGAAGGCTTCCGTTCACTGTATGCAGTGCGTACCGGTTTCTTCAAGACCTGCGTCTCCAGCCAGGACGGCCGCGAGCAGGTAACCGGCTTCCACATGTCCGGCGAGCTGATGGGCCTGGACGGCATTTCCGCCAGCCAGCACGGCTGCGACGCCATCGCGCTGGAAGACAGCGAGGTATGCGAGCTGCCGTTCAACCGCATGGAAACCCTGGGCCGCGACATCCCCAGCCTGCAGCACCACTTCTTCCGCCTGATGAGCCGCGAGATCGTGCGCGACCAGTCGGTAATGCTGCTGCTGGGCAATATGAAGGCCGAGGAGAGGCTGGCCGCCTTCCTGCTCAACCTGTCGCAGCGTCTGTCGGCACGCGGCTTTGCCGCCTTCGACTTCATCCTGCGCATGAGCCGCGAGGAAATCGGCAGCTTCCTGGGCCTGAAACTGGAAACCGTCAGCCGCACGCTGTCCAAGTTCCAGCAACAGGGCTGGCTGAAAGTGGATCACAAGCACATTCAGGTACTGCAGCCGGAAGAGCTGAAGGCACTGGTAGCCGGCTGCGCCCAGGCCAACAGCCTGCGCTGAGCACCAGCCGCCCTTAGCGTTCGAACGCCCTGCCCCGTGCGGGGCGTTGTTGTTTGTGGGGGGATGCAGGGTGGAAAACACGTAGCCCGGATAAGCCACAGGCGCATCCGGGAACATTGGCACCTGCTCCCCGGATGCGCTGCGCTTATCCGGGCTACCAACTTGCCGTTCGAACGCCCTGCCCCGTGCGGGGCGTTGTTGTTTGTGGGGCAAGCGTGTGATGTGTAGGGCGGATGCCCCGCAGGGGCGATCCGCCAACACAAGGTTGGCCGCAAATGACGGTGGAACGCCCCGCAAGCGCCTCATAGTGGCGGAACGCCCCGTTGGGGCTTCCGCCCTACAGCACCCCTATCGACAGCGCCGCCGCCAGCGTGGCGCCCAGCTCGGCCGCCTCCTCCAGCGACTGCGGCGTCACCTCCCCCTTCACCAGCAGCGGTGGCAAGGCCTCGCGCAGCGGGTAGCCGCTGGCGATGCGGCGAATCGCGGTGAGTGCGCCCTGGCCGTCGTTGCCGGCGCTGATGATCGCCGCGTACGGCAGCCCCTCCACCTTTCCCTGCGCCGGGTAGAAGGTGCGGTCGAGAAAATCCTTCAGCGCACCGGCCATGTAGCCGAAGTTTTCCGGCGTGGCCAGCACCAGCGCCTGGCTGGCCAGCAGGTCGTCGATGCCGGCCTGCAGCGCCGGCAGCACGCGAACCACCACGTTCTCCTCGCCACCTGCCGCCGCTGCAGCAGCAGTGACCAGTGCGTGGGTATGGCCGCTCTGGCTGGCGTAGACGAACAGCAGGGTCTTCATGCCGCGCTCACGATGCGGCCAACGTGCGCTGCAGCTCGGCCAGCATGCCGGGCAGCGGCCAGTCGTCGCGCACCACGAAACCACGCGCAATCTCGTGCCAGTCGCCCCCCTCCCCTGGCGCCAACTCGGCCACCAGTCGCGCACCATCAGCCTCGGCCAGCTGGGCCTGCAGTTGCGGCAGGATCAGCACCGCATCGGCGGCGGCGCGCGCCGGCGCCAGCCAGCACAAGCGTGGCAGCAGCAGCCAGCGGCTGTCGGCGCCATGCTGCGGCCAAGGCTCGGACAAGCGCCGCCACCAGCCACGGCAGGCATCGGCATTACACGGGAATTGCGGCTGCGGCGCATGCGGATAGAACAGCCAGCCGGTGAGGCGGCTGTAGGCCGGACAGCCGGCAAAACCGTCCGGCAGCTGTGCCGCCGGGTGGCAACTCAGCGCCAGCTGGCTGGCAAGCTTGCGGTATTTCAACGGCCAGGCATCGCGCAGGCTGGGGCCGACCAGCTCGCCGCTGGCGTCGTCCAGCTGCAGGTAGAACTTGCTGGCAGCCTCCAGGTGCAGCGGCTGGCCATCGACACGCAGCAGAAAGTCGAATTCGCCGACGCTGCGGCCGTGCTCGGCCAGCGGCAGGTTGGCCGCCACGCAGTCGATGTGCGGCGCGTGCATGAACCAGAACGCCAGCAGCTGCTCGGCGTACACGCCCAGCCGCCGCGTGGGCCGCACCGCCAGCCAGTCCAGTAGCGGCTGTGGCACGGCGTCCAGGGCAAGCAGTTGCGGCCAACCCTGCGGCCCCAGCAGGCGGGCGCAGTCGATTTCGGCGCCGCTGTGCCACGGTGGTGGCGCGGTAAGCAGAAAGGCCAGATCGCGCACCGGCTGGCAGCGCAGTGCCGTATAGGGTTCGGCCAGCCGGTGGCGATAGCTCATGATGTACTGTCGTCCTCGACATCGGGCGTGCTGCCCTGCCCCTTGCCCGCCAGGCGCTGTGCCTGCTTGTAGAAGCCGCGCAGGATATCGATCTCCTCGCGCAGCAGGCCGGCGCGGTGGAACATGGTGCGCAGGCGGCGGATCATGCGTTCGCTGTTGCGGCGACGGTAGTAGCCTATGTCTTCCAGCGTGGCGTCCAGGTGGTCCACCATGCCGTCCACCTCGCCCTGGGTGGCACTGTTGCCGTCCGGCTTCAGGTAATCGACGTTCACCCCGGTGTGGCTGAACAGCTCGTAGGTCATCACCTGCACCGCCATGGCGAGGTTCAGCGAGAAGTAGTCCGGGTTGCCGGGAATGGTCACCAGCCGGTTGCACTGCTCCACTTCCTCGATGGACAGGCCGAAGGTCTCGTTGCCGAACACCAGCGCCACCTGTTCACCTTCACGCGCGCGGGCGATCAGCTCCGGCGTAGTCTCACGTGGAATGGACAGCGGCGTGGTGAGCTCGCGGCGGCGGCTGGTCAGCGCGCAGGCCACGGTCACGTCGGCCAGCGCTGCGGCCAGCGTGGGCACCACGGTAGCGGTCTGCAGCACATCCACCGCACCGGAAGCCAGCGTGTCGGCCTCCTCGGACGGGAACACCTTGGGCTCCACCAGGTACAGCCGGGTGAGGCCCATGGTTTTCATGGCGCGAGCCGCCGAACCGATATTGCCGGGGTGGTTGGGACGCGCCAGCACGACGCGAATGTTCTTCAAAAAATCAGGTACTTGGGGTTTATTCATTGGGTGTTTTTGCGTAGAATCGCGGGTCTTTCCGAAACGCCCGCCACTGCGGCGGGGTTTTGTCGCTCCTTAACCCAGACAGTTTACGGCAGGCGTTGGCCGCAAAGCGGACAACGATTGCCCATTTCCTATTGTGAGGCCGTCAATGCATCCTATGCTCAATGTCGCGGTAAAAGCCGCTCGCCGTGCCGCCAATGTGATCCAGCGCGCATCGCTGAACCTGGATACCATTCGCGTCGAAAACAAAAAGCACAACGACTTCGTGTCCGAAGTGGACCGTGCTGCCGAACAGGCGATCATTGAGGTGATTCTGGATGCGTATCCGAAGCACGCGATTCTAGCAGAAGAGTCCGGCGCTTCCGGCCTTGGCGCCGCCGAATACGAGTGGATCATCGATCCGCTGGACGGCACCACCAACTTCATTCACGGCCATCAGCAGTACTGCATCTCCATCGCGCTGGCACACAAGGGCCAGATCCAGCAGGGCGTGGTGTACGACCCGAACCGCAACGATCTGTTCACCGCCAGCCGTGGCGTGGGCTCGTTCCTGAACGACCGCCGCATCCGCGTTTCCAAGCGCATCAACATGAACGAATGCCTGATCTCCACCGGCTTCCCGGTTGTGGACCAGAGCATGCTGGACACCCATCTGGACATCCTGAAGGACGTACTGAAGAAGACCGCCGGCGCCCGCCGCGAAGGCTCCGCCGCGCTGGACCTGTGCAATGTGGCCTGCGGCCGCGTGGATGGCTTCTTCGAGTTCAACCTCAAGCCGTGGGACATCGCAGCCGGCAGCCTGATCGTACAAGAGGCCGGCGGCATGGTGACCGACTTCCATGGCGAGCAGACCTGGTTTGAAAGCGGCGACATCGTGGCCGCGCCGCCGAAGGTGCTGGGCCAGCTGCTGCCTATCATCGCGCAGCACGTGAAATAAGCGACAAGCCTCACCGCAAAACAAAGCCCCCGCGCGCTGATACCGCCGGGGGCTTTTGTCATCTGCTGGCCGTGTCTGGTGTGCTGCGCAGACAAAAAAAGGGGGATACGGCCCACCACCGCACCCCCAAACACACACACATCAAGAGGAATTCGTTCCGGCATCGGCTGCCGGCGGCCTTACTGCTGATCGTCGCGGGACTTGGCTTTCTTGATGAAGTAGCTGATGCACACGCCAACGATAATGGTTGTCACGGTAATCACGATGATGCTCAGACGACCCACATCATCCGACAGCAGTTGTTTCCACAGTTCCATGTTGCACTCCTCACCCGGCAGCCCGGCATTCAATCTGGATGAGGCGATCATACCCCTGCATGAAGCAGGGGCTTTGACACAAGTCAAGCAGCCAGCATGGTGGTAACCGTTTGTATCGCCGCAACGCAACAGGGCGCACACTCGTGCGTAAGCCGATGAAAAAAAGGGCAGAATTTCTTCCGCCCTTTTGCGTTGACGCAATGTTTTCACATCAGGAATAGCTTAAGCCCCGCGCCTTGCCCCAGAACACCCGATAGGCGAATACCGTGTAGACAATGATGGTGGGCAGCACTACCGCAGCACCTGCCAGGATCACCCACAGCGCTTCCGGATCGCTGGCCGCCTGCCAGATATCCAGCCGGCCAATGACGATTTCCGGGAACACGCTGTAGGCCAGCCCCCAGAATGCCAGCAACACGATGCCCACCGTGGCGGCAAACGGCAGCCAGCAGAAGCTGTCCCGCCCCTGCGCCTGGCGGGCAGCCAGCCGGGGCAGGCTCACGGCCAGCAACACGAACAGCGCCAGGCTCACCAGCGGCAGCGGCAACAGCAACAGAAAGTCCGGCAGCACGAACCACTTGGCGGCGATGCGCGCACTTGCCAGTGGCGTGGCAATCGACACCAGCAGCACCGCGAGGCCGGTGCCCAGCAACGCGCGCTGCGCCCAGCGCGTGGCGCGCTGCTGCAATTCGTCCTCGGTTTTCATGATCAGCCAGCCGGCGCCAAGCAACACATAGGCAGCGGTGAGCCCGGCCCCGGCCAGTAGTGCAAAGCCCCAGGCAGCAGCACCGGGCGCGAAGCCGGTGAGATAGCGCCCCAGCATCACACCCTGGCTCAATGCGGCCAACAGCGAGCCGGCGGCGAAGGCGGCGTTCCATGCCGGCTGGTGCTGCGCCTGCGCCTTGACGCGAAAATCGAACGCCACGCCGCGCAGTATCAGCCCCAGCAGCATCAGCGCCACCGGCAGGTACAGCTCGCCCAGGATGATGCCGTGCGCCATGGGAAAGGCCACCAGCAGCAGGCCCACGCCCAGCACCAGCCAGGTTTCGTTGGCGTCCCAGAACGGGCCGATGCTGGCGATCATGGTGTCGCGCTGACTGTCGCTGCCCAGCGGCAGCAGCACGCCCACGCCCAGGTCGTAGCCATCCAGAATCACGTAGGCCAGCAGCGAGATCGCCATCAGGCCGGCAAAGATCACCGGCAATACCAGTTCCGCAGTCATGCCGTCACTCCTTCCAGGTTGGCCGCAACCGGTGTGCCGGCCTTGCGCGCCAGGTAGAACACCACCGACACATAGCTCGCCAACAGCACCACATACAGCAGCAGATACATCAGCAGCGTGGACAGGATCATGCCGCCACCCACGCTGGAGGCAGCATCGGCGGTACGCAGGATGCCGGTGACCAGCCACGGTTGACGACCGATCTCGGTAACGAACCAGCCTGCCAGCGTGGCCAGCCAGCCGGAGAATGTCATCGCCACCAGCACGCGGCTCAGCCACGGCGCCGGCTCGCCACGGCGGCGCAGCTGCCACAGTGCCAGCCAGCTGGCCAGCAGCATCAGCACGCCTACCGCCACCATCACGCGAAAACTCCAGAACACCTTGGCCACCGGCGGATGCGCGCCGGCAAACTCGTTCAGGCCGCGAATCTCGCCGTCCGGGCTGTGGGTGATGATCAGGCTGGCCAGCTTGGGAATGCCCAGCGCGTAGTGATTGCTGCGGCTGGCTTCGTCCGGCAGTGCGAACAGCAGCAAGGGAGCGCCACGCTCGGTGTGCCATACGCCTTCAATGGCGGCCAGCTTGGCCGGCTGGTGGTGGAAGGTATTCAGCCCATGCGCATCGCCCACCAGTATCTGCAGCGGAATCAGCACCGCGGCCAGCGTTACGCCGGTCTTGAGCGCGGCATGCACGCTGGCAGCACGGTCGCCGCGCAGCCAGCGGTAGGCCGACACCCCGGCCACCAGGAAGGCCACGGTCAGGCCGGAGGCCAGCAGCATGTGGGTAAGGCGGTAGGGCATGGACGGGTTGAAGATCACCGCCAGCCAGCTCTGTACATGCACCTTGCCGGCGATCACCTCCACCCCGGCCGGGGTCTGCATCCAGGAATTCAGCGCGATGATCCAGAACGCCGACACCGTGGTGCCGAACGCCACCAGGAAGGTGGCCAGCGTGTGCACGCGGTTGCTCACCCGCGAGCGGCCGAACAGCATGATGCCGAGGAAGGTGGCCTCCAGAAAAAACGCGGTCAGCACCTCGTAGGCCAGCAGCGGCCCGGCCACATTGCCGACATGCTGCATATAGCCCGGCCAGTTGGTGCCGAACTGGAAGCTCATGGTGATGCCGGACACCACGCCCAGCGCAAAGGTGAGCGCGAATATCTTCACCCAGAAGCCGTAGGCGTCCATCCACGCCGCGTCGCCGCTGCGATCGTAGCGGCGCTTGAAATACAGCAGTACCCAGCCCATGGCGATGCTGATGGTGGGGAACAGGATGTGAAAGCTGATGTTGGCCGCAAACTGGATGCGCGCCAGGGTGACGGGGTCGAGTGACTCCATGATCTACTCCTCCTTGCCGCCATCGCGGCCAGCCAGCCGCGACAGGCTCTGGGTGAACTGCAATACCTTCTGCACCTGGCTGCCCAGCTTCATCAGCTTCTGCAGCGTCTCCACGTCCATGTCGCGGATGTCGGCAAACCAGCGCGTCACCAGCTCGATCAGCTGGTACATCTCGTTCATGCGCGCCTGCGCGTGGCGCTCGGCATCGCTGCCCGGCGTTTCCAGGATCGCGCCGCGCAGCATGGTCAGCGTTGGCTCCACCTCGCGCTTCTGCCGCTCCTCGGCCAGGGTCTTGAACATCGCCCACACGTCTTCGGGAGTGGAGAAATACTCGCGGCGGTCGCCCGGCAGGTGCTGCAGCTTCACCAGGCGCCAGGCCTGCAGCTCTTTCAGCGCCATGCTGGTATTGGAACGCGAGCAGCCGATGGCCTCCACGATGTCGTCTGCGTTCAGCGGTTTGTCGGAGACATACAGCAGCGCGTAGATCTGGCCCACGGTGCGGTTGATGCCCCAATGGCTGCCCATCTCGCCGAAATGCAGCACGAAGGACTGGATCAGGGGTGGCAGATTCATGTCTTTTCCAATTTTCAGTAATTTCTGAAAGTTTGACATAAATCAAAGACAACCTGCAAGCAGCCATCACTGTTCAGCGTGTCAAACAGTCAATTGCGCCAGTTAGATATTGTTCACACTCCGCAGAATCGCCATACTCGACATATCCCCCAGCTCCAGAGCGCTCCATGCCAGACCCTTCCAGGTTCAGCAGTGATTTGCTGCTCGCCACCGCCAGCGCGGTTGGCGGCGACTTCCTGCATACCCTGCTCAACACGCTGGCCGCCCTGCAGCCAGACAGCGTGGCCATCATTTCGCACCTTGCCTACCAGCCGCGCCTTACCGCCCATGTGCTGTACAGCAGCCAGCCACTGGCCAGATGCACCTTCCCCGCCACCGGCAGCAGCTGCCAGCAGGTAAGCCAGGGCGAGCAAGCGCTGCTGCTGGGGCAGGCGCCCAGTGGCGGCATCAGCGACCCGCTGGGTCAGGGCTGGCAGGACTACGCCGGCTGGCCGCTGCGCGACGCACAGGGCAATAGCCTGGGCGTGCTGGCACTGTACAGCCGGCAGCGCATCGCCCCTGCCCTGCTGCTGGCCACGACGCCATTCGCACTGCGCGCCAGCGCCGAGCTGCAGCGCCTGCAGCAGGAGCAGGAACAGCAGCAACGCATGCGCTGGCACGCGCTGCACAGCAGTGCATTACGGCAGTATCTGGATGCCCGGCAATCGATCCCCGAGCTGCTGGAGGGCGTTGTCAGCCAGATAGAACGGCAACAGCCGGGCTGGCTGTGCTCCATCGTGCTGCTGGACGACGAACAGCGCATGCGCCCGTTGGCCGCACCATCGCTGCCGCAGGCCTACAGCGACATCCTGCAGGGCATGGCCATCGGCCCCAGCGTGGGCAGCTGCGGCGCCGCCGCCTGGCACGGCCAGCGCGTGATCGCAGAAAACCTGCAGCAGCACCCCAACTGGCAACCCTATCGCGAGATAGCCGCCCGTTTCGAGCTGGGCAGCTGCTGGTCGGAACCCATCATCGACAGCAAGGGCAAGGTGCACGGCACTTTTGCCGTCTACCAGCACCAGCCGGCCACTCCCACGCCACAGGCCATCACCATGCTGGAAGAATGTGCCCGCCTGCTGGCGGTGATCATGGAAAACAGCGAAATCCGCCGTTCGCTGGATAGCCGCACCAGCTGGTATCAGGCCGTGTTGCAGAACTCGGCCGATGCGTTTTCCATCATCGACATGGAAGGTCGCTTTCTGGAAGTCAGCGACTGCCTGTGCCAGATGCTGGGTTACAGCCAGGAAGAACTGCTGACCATGCATTTGTGGCAGGTAGTGCCCAACAGCAGCCCCGAGCTGATCTGCCAGCGCCTGGCCAGCACCCTGGAAGGCGGCGAAACCTTCGACAGCGTCAACCTTCACCGCGACGGCCACCTGCTCGAAATCGAAGTCTGCGCCCGCCGCCTGCTGCTGGACGGCAAACCGGTTGTCCTGGGCTCGGCCCGCGACATCGGCGAGCGCAAGGCGCTGGAGCGGCAGCTGCTCGAACAGGCCTGCACCGACATGCTCACCGGCATCGCCAATCGCCGTCACTTTCTGCAGCAGCTGGAGCAGGCGGTGTGCCAGCATGGCGGTGCGATGTCCCTGTGGATGCTGGACCTCGATCACTTCAAGCAGGTCAACGACCACTACGGCCATGACTGCGGCGACCATATGCTGGCGCACTTTGCCTCCTTGCTCTGCCAACAGCTGCCAGCCGGCGCCCTGGCCGGCCGGCTGGGCGGCGAAGAGTTTGCCGTGCTGCTGCCGGACGTCCCGCTGGCCGCCGCGCAGCAATATGCCGAAAACCTGCAGCAACTGCTGCGGCAGCACCCCTTGCACTACCAGCAGCAAAGCGTTGCTCTCACCGTGTCGATCGGTGCCACCTCACTGCGCGCTGGCGAAGACAGCCGCGCCCTGCTGACCCGCGCCGATCTGGCGCTGTACCAGGCCAAGCACGCCGGCAGGGATTGCTGCGTTTCACTGCCGTGACGTACCGATTGGCATCCCGTAAAATGTCGCGCCGCGCCCCGCCAGTCGGGGCGCCAGCATTTTTGCGGCCAACCTTTTGCCCAGGATTCACCCGATGAGCACGCCCCAGCACACCCCGATGATGCAGCAGTACCTCGCCCTGAAACGCGAACACGCCGACAAGCTGCTGTTCTACCGCATGGGCGACTTCTACGAGCTGTTCTACGAGGATGCCGAGAAAGCCTCGCGCCTGCTGGACATCACCCTTACCGCGCGCGGCGCCAGCGGCGGCCAGCCCATCAAGATGGCCGGCATTCCCTACCACGCGGCGGAAGGCTACCTGGCGCGGCTGGTGAAGATGGGCGAATCGGTGGCCATTGCCGAGCAGATCGGCGACCCGGCGCTGGCCAAGGGCCCGGTGGAGCGCAAGGTGGTGCGCATCGTTACCCCCGGCACGCTGACCGACGCCGCACTGCTGGACGACAAGCGCGACAACCTGGTGCTGGCCATCAATATGCACAAGGGCGTGCTGGGCCTGGCCTGGCTGTCGCTGGCCAGCGGCGAGTTCAAGATCATGCAGACCGGCGTGGAAGAGCTGCACAGCGAACTGGAGCGGCTGAAGCCGGCCGAGCTGGTGATTCCCGACGACACCGGCCTGGCGGCATTCGACGCCATCACCATGCCACGCAAGAAGCTGCCGCCGTGGCAGTTCGACGTGGAGTCGTCGCAGCTGGCGCTCACCCGCCACTTTGGCACCCGTGACCTGGCCGGCTTTGGCGCCGACACCCTGCCGGTGGCGGTGGGCGCCGCCGGCGCTCTGCTGGAATACGTCAAATCCACGCAGGGGGTGAACCCGGCACACATCGCCCAGCTGGCGGTAGAGGATGCCGGCGAGCTGATCCGCATGGATGCCGCCACCCGCCGCAACCTGGAGCTCACCGAAACCATTCGCGGCGAGCCCTCGCCCACCCTCGCGTCGCTGCTGGACACCTGCGCCACCAGCATGGGCAGCCGCCTGCTGCGCCACTGGCTGCACCACCCGATTCGCCTGCACGACAAGCTGATCCGCCGCCAGCAGGCGGTGCGCGCACTGTTGGCCGCACACGGCGAGGTGCATGCGCAGCTACGCGAGGTAGCCGACATCGAGCGCATCACTGCGCGCGTGGCGCTGCGCTCGGCACGGCCGCGCGACCTGGCGGCGCTGCGCGACTCGCTCAAGGCACTGGCGGGGGTGAAAACGTTGGCCGCATCCCTGCCGGCACCGCTGCTGGGCGAGCTGGCCGCGCTGCTGCCGGACAACTCGCCAGTGGAAACCATGCTGAGCACCGCGATCCTGCCGGAGCCGTCCACCTTCCTGCGCGACGGCGGCGTGATCAACCACGGCTTCCATGCCGACCTGGACGAGCTGCGCGCCATCCAGACCGACTGCGGCGACTTCCTGCTGGCGCTGGAAGCGCGCGAGAAGGAGCGCAGCGGCATCAGCACGCTGAAGGTGGAATTCAACAAGGTGCATGGCTTCTACATCGAGGTGAGCAAGGCGCAATCCGACAAGGTGCCGGACGACTACCGTCGCCGCCAGACGCTGAAGAACGCCGAGCGCTACATCACCCCGGAGCTGAAAGCCTTCGAGGACAAGGCGCTGTCGGCACAGGACAAATCGCTGGCGCTGGAAAAGCAGCTGTACGAGGCGCTGCTGGACCAGCTGGCGCCGTACATCAGCGAGCTGAAGCTGATCGCCCAGGCAGTGGCCGGGCTGGACGTACTGGCCGCCTTTGCCGAGCGGGCCGAGACGCACAACTACGTGGAGCCGGAATTCGTGGCCGACACCCGGCTGGAAATCATCGCCGGCCGCCACCCGGTGGTGGAGGCCGAGGTGGAGCGCTTCATCGCCAACGACACCGTGCTGGGCGCCGAGCGCAAGCTGCTGCTGATCACCGGCCCGAACATGGGCGGTAAATCCACCTATATGCGGCAGAACGCGCTGATCACCCTGCTGGCGCACATCGGCAGCTTCGTGCCGGCCGAGCGTGCCACCATCGGCCAGATCGACCGCATCTTCACCCGCATCGGCGCCAGCGACGACCTGGCCGGCGGCCGTTCCACCTTCATGGTGGAGATGACCGAAACCGCCAACATCCTCAACAACGCCAGCGAAAAATCGCTGGTGCTGATGGACGAGGTTGGCCGCGGCACCTCCACCTTCGACGGCCTGGCGCTGGCCTGGGCCATCGCCCGTGCGCTGATCGAAAAGAACCGCGCCTACACGCTGTTCGCCACCCACTACTTCGAGCTCACCAGCCTGGCCGGCGAGTACAACAGCGTGGCCAACGTGCACCTGTCGGCGGTGGAGCACAAGGACCGCATCGTGTTCCTGCACCACGTGGAAGACGGCCCGGCCAGCCAGAGCTACGGCCTGGCGGTGGCGCAGCTGGCCGGCGTGCCGCCCAAGGTGATCCGCGAGGCACGGCGCTACCTCACCGAGCTGGAAAACGAATCCGCCGCCCGCGCGCAGCCCGATCTGTTCAGCAGCCCGGTGGTGATCCAGCACGAGCCGGAGCCGCATCCGGCGCTGGAAGCACTGCTGGAACTGGACGTGGACAATCTTTCACCCCGCCAGGCACTGGATAAGCTGTACGAATTACAAAAGATGACAAAATAAAGGCGTGTTATTTGATAGCCGTTTCCTACAATGGATTTATTGACATCGACCCCGAAGAAAGGAGACAGACAGATATGCATGCAGAAGGTAACGCCGTAGTTTCCGCGCTGGCGCGTCTGTTTGGCGCCGCCAACGGTGGCGAAGCCCTCCCGCTGTCGGGCATCCGTGAACGGGCCAGCAAGGAGTTGTCGCTGCTGGCGCGCCTGGTGAAGGACGAACTGGGTGCCCGTGGTATCACCATCCCGCCTGCCATCAGCCTGGTAAGTTGTGCTGACTGTTACCTGGTGGTGGAAGGCGATCACCCGCAACGCGAGGCCATCCAGGCCTTGCTGGCAGACGATCAGCGTATTGCCAAGTACTTCAAGGAGGTAGAGGTACTGTTTGAAGTGGTTCGCGCGGCAGAAAATGCCGGCGAGGTGTTTCCGGAAGACAGCTGTTTCCATGTCGGCCTGACCAGTGCCGGCGCCGTGGCGTATTTTGACGACCACCGCTGCTCGCCAACCCTGGCGTAGTCAGCTGCAGTAAGCGACAACGGGAGGCCTGGCCTCCCGTTTTTCATTGCAGCGCGTCGCTGGCGACTCCGTAGCGGTTGCAGAAGCGCATCTCCACCGGGTAGGGATAGAAATCCTCGATGAAGCCATCGCGGATGCGCTGCTGCTTGTGCTGCCAGAACGCCACGTCCAGCAGGTCGCGGTGATACTTGAGGAACACCCGCCGCACCAGCGGGTCGCCCAGCAGGAAGGTGCCGAACTCCTCCGGGAACACGTCGCCACGCGCCACCGGGTACCACACCTCGCCGGACATCTCCATTTCCGGGTTCGGCGCCGGCGGAATGCGGCGGAAGTGGCAGTCGGTCATGTACTCGATTTCGTCGTAGTCGTAGAAGATCACCCGCCCGTAGCGCGTCACGCCGAAGTTCTTGAACAGCATGTCGCCAGGGAAGATGTTGGCCGCAGCCAGATCCTTGATGGCATCGCCATACTCGCGCACCACCCGCTCCTTTTCCGCCTCATCGCTGCTCATCAGGTACAGGTTCAGCGGCTTCATGCGCCGCTCGATGTACAGATGCTTGATGACGATGCTGTCTTCGCCCTCCTCGATGCTGCTGGTCGCCAGCCGGCGCAGCTCCTCCAGCAGCTCGTCGCTGAAGCGCGCCTTGGGAAAGGCCACGTTGGAGAATTCCAGCGTGTCTGCCATGCGGCCAACCCGGTCGTGGCGCTTCACCAACTGGTACTTGGCCTTCACCGTGACGCGGTCCATTTCCTTGGGGCCGCCGAACACGTCCTTGATCAGCTTGAACACATAGGGGTAGGACGGCAGGGTGAACACCAGCATCACCAGGCCGCGGATGCCCGGCGCCACGGTGAACTGGTCGCCGGAGTGCTGCAGGTGCTGCATGAAGTCGCGGTAGAAGGTGTTCTTGCCCTGCTTCTGCAGCCCCAGCATGGTGTACAGCTCGGCCTTGGTCTTGGTCGGCAGCATGGAGCGCAGGAACTGCACATAGCCGGACGGCACTTCCATATCGGCCATGAAGTAGGCACGGCTGAAGGAAAACAGCACGCCGATGCGCCACGGCTCCAGCAGGATAGTGTCCAGGTACAGCCTGCCGTCGGCGTCGTGCAGCACCGGCACCGCGAACGGGTAGACCTGCCCTCCATTCATCACCTTGCCGAAGATGTAGGCGCTCTTGTTACGGTAGAAGGCGCTGGACAGCACCTGGATCTGGAAGTTGGCCTCGGCTTGCGGCCAACGTTTGGCAAAGTGCTCGTCCACCGCGCGGATCAGCCAGGCCAGGTCGCGTGACAGGTTGGCGAATGGCAGCCGCCAGCCAAAATCCGCCACGATACGGCGCAGCACGCGGCGCAGGCCGCCCTGTGCCGGGTAGTAGCTGCGGTAGGACGGCGGGTCGGATTCGATGTACTCGGTGGAAATCGCCGGGCGGATGAAGATGAAATCGTTGTTGAAGTAGTCGCGGTGCAGGATGCGGGTGAACACCGAATTGAAGAAGGTCTCGGCCAGCTCCGGCTGCTTGTGGTTGGTGAGCAGGCCGATGAAGTACAGCTTGGCCTGCTGCCAGATCTCGTCATCCAGCAGGTCGGCGTGGTAGACCTGCTGCAGCCGCTGCACCGTCTCGTGCACCCGCTCGTCGTAGAACTGGATGCGCTCGCGCACCAGCTTCTGCACCCCCTGCCAATCGGCAGCCTCGAACAGTGGCTTGGCCTGCTGGCTCACCGCCCGGAAGCGCCGGTAGTGGCGATCGAAGCCGGCCACCAGCGCCTGGGCAATCTCGCGCGCTACCGGGTTGTAATACTCGGGAATCTGCATCGTGATACCTCGCTTGCGACGGCGGCCTGGCCCAGAGTAATGACGGCGGCGACCTTATTTTTTCTTGGCAAAGCGGAAACGCGGCGCTGGAGCCGGTGCAGCTTTCGGCGCCGCCTGCGGTTTGTGCTCGTTGCGCGCCGGCGCCTGCCCGGCAGGCTTGGCAAAGCGCGGGCGAGGCAGGTCGGCCAGCGACACCTCGATACTGCGCAGCATGCCCGGCTGCAGGTCGTCCAGCCGCCACGGGCCTATCGCCACGCGTACCAGCCGCAGCGTGGGCAGGCCCACCTTGGCGGTCATGCGCCGCACCTGGCGGTTCTTGCCCTCGCTGATGATGATCTCCAGCCAGGCATCCGGCACTGTCTTGCGAAACCGCACCGGCGGCTTGCGCTCCCACAGCGCCGGCGGCTCCGGCAGCTGACGTACCACCGCCGGCTGGGTAACGAAATCGCCCAGGTCCACGCCGTCGCGCAGCGCCTGCAGCTGCTCCTCGCGCGGCGTGCCTTCCACCTGCACCCAGTAGGTCTTGGGCTGCTTCCAGCGCGGGTCGCTGATGCGGTGCTGCAGTTCGCCATCGCCGGTCAGCAGCAGCAGGCCTTCGCTGTCGGTATCCAGCCGGCCGGCCGGGTAGACGCCGCCTTGCGGCACGCAGGATTTCAGCGTGGGGTGCAGCGGGTGCTCGGAAAACTGGCAGATAACGCCGTATGGCTTGTTGAGCAGGATGAGTTCGGGCATGACAGGAGCCGGCAAAAATCAGGATGGCAGGCATGATAGCAAGCCACGGCACTGCTGGTCACACTGCCCGGCCATGGCGCGCAGGGTTTGCCACAAGCACATATTCAAACGTTCGCTTGCGAAACAACGAACCCACTCATGCGGCTGCCGCTTCAGATGCACAGCATGAAACGTCGCTTCAGCGCGACATAATTCAGATTCGAACAAGCGTCTATCTTGAAAACGACAGGAAAGTTCGAATCTGCTGCAAACAGCCCCCCGTCAAAGGGGTATAATTCGCATTTGAAAAGTCGTCCGAGAGTCACCGGGTTTCGCGGTAGTGGCGCCACAAGCGCCACATCAGACGGACAACCCGCCTTTCCAATGTCTTTCCCCGCGTCGACACGGGATGTCGCCCGACGCTGCCAGCCCCCCGGCAGCGTGCTGTATCACAAGATAATCATGGAGATAGCGTAATGCCTTCGGAACAGCCGACCATCATCTATACCCTCACCGACGAAGCCCCCGCACTGGCCACCAGCGCCTTCCTGCCGGTTATCCGCACCTTTACCGACGCCGCCGGCATCAAGATCGACACCGCCGACATCTCTGTTGCCGCCCGCGTGCTGGCTGAATTCCCGGATTACCTGACCGACGCACAGAAAGTACCGGATACGCTGAGCGAACTGGGCCGCCTGACCCAGAACCCGGACACCAACATCATCAAGCTGCCGAACATCAGCGCCTCCGTATCGCAGCTGATGGCCTGCATCAAGGAACTGCAGTCCAAGGGCTATGCCATTCCCGACTACCCGGAAAACCCGGTCAGCGACGAAGAAAAGGCCATCAAGGCACGCTACGCCAAATGTCTGGGCTCGGCAGTAAACCCGGTGCTGCGCGAGGGCAACTCCGACCGCCGCGCGCCGCTGGCAGTGAAGAACTACGCCAAGAAGCACCCGCACTCCATGGGTGAATGGAAGCAGTGGTCGCAGACGCATGTCTCCCACATGCACCACGGCGACTTCTACCACGGCGAAAAGTCCATGACCCTGGACCGCGCCCGTGACGTGAAGATGGAGCTGACCACCAACAGTGGCGAGAAGATCGTGCTGAAGTCGAAGGTAGCGCTGCAGGACGGCGAAATCATCGACTCCATGTTCATGAGCAAGAAAGCGCTGTGTGACTTCTACGAGCGCGAAATGGAAGACTGCCGCCAGTCCGGCATCCTGTTCTCGCTGCACGTGAAGGCCACCATGATGAAGGTGTCGCACCCCATCGTGTTCGGTCACTGCGTGAAGATCTACTACAAGGAAGCCTTCGAGAAGCACGGCAAGCTGTTCGAGGAACTGGGTGTCAACGTCAACAACGGCATGTCCACCCTGTACGAGAAGATCGAAACCCTGCCGGCCTCCAAGCGCGAAGAGATCATCCGCGACCTGCACGCCTGCCAGGAACACCGCCCGCGCCTGGCGATGGTGGACTCCGCCAAGGGCATCACCAACTTCCACTCGCCGAACGACGTGATCGTGGATGCCTCCATGCCGGCCATGATCCGCAACGGCGGCAAGATGTGGGGCGCCGACGGCAAGCCGGCCGACTGCAAGGCGGTAATGCCGGAATCGACCTTTGCCCGCATTTACCAGGAGATGATCAACTTCTGCAAATGGCACGGCAACTTCGACCCGCGCACCATGGGCACCGTACCGAACGTCGGCCTGATGGCGCAGAAGGCCGAGGAATACGGCTCCCACGACAAGACCTTCGAAATTCCGGCAGACGGCGTAGCCAACATCGTTGACCTGGCCACCGGCGAAGTGCTGCTGTCGCAGAACGTGGAAGCCGGCGACATCTGGCGTATGTGCCAGGTAAAAGATGCACCGATCCGCGACTGGGTGAAGCTGGCGGTAACCCGCGCCCGCAACTCCGGCATGCCGGCAGTGTTCTGGCTGGACCCGTACCGTCCGCACGAAAACGAGCTGATCAAGAAGGTACAGACCTACCTGAAGGACTACGACACCAGCGGTCTGGACATCCACATCATGTCGCAGGTTCGCGCCATGCGTTACACCCTGGAGCGCGTGGCCCGCGGCCTGGATACCATCTCGGTTACCGGCAACATCCTGCGCGACTACCTGACCGACCTGTTCCCGATCATGGAACTGGGCACCTCGGCCAAGATGCTGTCCATCGTGCCGCTGATGGCCGGTGGCGGCATGTACGAAACCGGTGCCGGCGGTTCCGCGCCGAAGCACGTGCAGCAGCTGCTGGAAGAAAACCACCTGCGCTGGGATTCGCTGGGTGAATTCCTGGCGCTGGCGGTATCGCTGGAAGAGCTGGGCATCAAGACCGGTAACAGCAAGGCCAAGCTGCTGGCCAAGACCCTGGACGAGGCCACCGGCAAGCTGCTGGACAACGACAAGTCGCCGTCGCGCCGCACCGGCGAGCTGGACAACCGTGGCAGCCAGTTCTACCTGGCCATGTACTGGGCACAGGCGTTGGCCGCACAGACTGAAGATGCCGCGCTGGCAGCCCAGTTTGCCCCGCTGGCCAAGACCCTGGCCGACAGCGAACAGCAGATCATCGCCGAGCTGAAGGCAGTACAGGGCCAGCCGGCCGATATCGGCGGCTACTACCTGGTTGATGCCGCCAAGTGCAATGCGGTAATGCGCCCGAGCGCCACCTTCAACGCCGCACTGGCCGCCGCACTGGCCTAATCCGCGCGTAGCACCACCAGCACAACGCCAGGGCATGCCCTGGCGTTTTTCTTTTTCACCTTGCGCGCCGACTCTTGCCGGCGATCATGTTCCGTCAAGTGCTTGCTCGGCTACAATGCTGCGGCGTGGCACGACATCGCACACAGATACCGCTGCGGCCAACCATGAGCTAACAATAACAAGCAGGAGTCGCCTGTAACGCAGGGTGCTACAGGCACAGTGCCGCAGTGCGCGTAGCCACGCCAAAGGTCAACACTTGAGGAGTCATTGATGAGCGCATCCCATATCAAGGTACCGGCAGGCGGACAGAAGATCGTTCCGGGCCAGCCGATTCCCAACAACCCGATCATTCCATTCATCGAAGGGGACGGCATCGGCATCGACATCACCCCGGTAATGATCAAGGTAATCGACGCCGCGGTACAGAAAGCTTACGGCGGCAGCAAGCAAATCCACTGGATGGAAGTGTACGCCGGCGAGAAATCCACTCGCCTGTACGGCCCGGACGAATGGCTGCCGCGTGAAACCTTCGACGCGCTGAAGGAATACTCGGTATCGATCAAGGGCCCGATGACCACGCCGGTGGGCGGCGGCATCCGCTCGCTGAACGTGGCGCTGCGCCAGGAGCTGGACCTTTACCAGTGCGTGCGTCCGGTGCAGTACTTCCAGGGCGTGCCTTCGCCGCTGAAGCACCCGGAGCTGGTGAACATGGTGATCTTCCGCGAAAACACCGAGGACATCTACGCCGGCATCGAATGGGCGGCGCAGTCCGAAGGCGCGAAGAAAATCATCAAGTTCCTGCAGGACGAGATGGGCGTGAAGAAGATGCGCTTCCCGGAGACCTCCGGCATCGGCATCAAGCCGGTGTCCATCGAGGGCACCCAGCGCCTGGTACGCGCCGCCATCCAGTACGCCATCGACAACGATCGCAAGTCGGTGACCATCGTGCACAAGGGCAACATCATGAAGTTCACGGAAGGGCTGTTCCGTGATGTGGCTTACAAGCTGGCGCAGGACGAATTCGGCGCCCAGCCGATTGATGGCGGCCCGTGGTGCAAGTTTGCAAACCCGAAAACCGGCCGCGACATCATCGTCAAGGACGCCATTGCCGACGCCTTCCTGCAGCAGATCCTGCTGCGCCCGGCCGAGTACGACGTGGTGGCCACGCTGAACCTGAACGGCGACTACATCTCCGACGCGCTGGCGGCGCAGGTAGGCGGCATCGGCATCGCGCCGGGTGCCAATATCTCCGACCAGTACGCCTGCTTCGAAGCCACCCACGGCACCGCGCCGAAGTACGCCGGCCTCGACAAGGTAAACCCGGGCTCGCTGATCCTCTCCGCCGAGATGATGCTGCGCCACCTGGGCTGGAAGGAAGCTGCCGATCTGGTGATCCGCTCGATGGAAGCCGCCATTGCCGACAAGCAGGTAACCTACGACTTTGCACGCCTGATGGACGGCGCCACCGAGATCAGTTGCTCGGCGTTCGGCGACGCCATGATCGCGCGGATGTAAGCCATGCCGTAGTGACGCACAAGGCCCGCTCCGCGGGCCTTATGCGTCATGACCTTGCGGCCAACGTTGGCCGCAAGCTGCTACGCCCAGTCCGGCGCCATCGCCCGCACCGTGTCCAGCACCTGCTGCTTGGGTGCATCCGGCCGCTTGCCGGCGCGCCAGGCCATCATCACCTCCCACTGCCACAGCGGCAGGTCGCTGATCTGCAGCTTCACCAGCCTGCCCTCGCGCAAGTCGCGCTTCACCGCCACCTCCGGCGAAAAAGTCAGGAAACCGTGCTCCATCGCCAGCTCGCGCGCCGCACTGGCCGGCTGGATGGCGTGCAGTGGCGAGCGCACCGTGCGATGCGGCCGCAGCAGCGCCAGCAGCTCGTCGCAGCCATCGCCCCAGAATTGCGGCGCCAGCCGCTGGTTAGCCACCTCGGCCAGGGTCAGCACACCCGCCTGCGCCAGCGGGTGGCGCTTGTTCACCACCGGCACAATCGGCGAGCACCAGATGCGTTCCATCTGGATACCGGCCATCGGCGGGCACTTCAGCACGAAGCCCACCTCGGCGGCGCCGGTGAGCAGCCGTTCCATGATGGCCGGCGAGTGATCGGTACTGCAGCGGATTTCGAATGGCGCCTCGGCCAGCGCCAGCAGCACCGGGCCGAAGATCACCGACGCCAGCGACGGCAGGCAGGCCAGCGTCACCCGTGGCAGCGCCGGCGCGCCCTGCACCGCCTTGCGGCCCTCCTCCAGTGCCGCCAGCGCGGCCCGTGCGGCCGGCAGAAAAGCCTGGCAGGCAGCAGTGGCCACGGCACCACGACGGTGCCGCAGAAACAGCTGGGTGCCGATTTCCTGCTCCAGCGCGGCGATGCGCTGGCTTACCTGCGGCTGCGACCAGCCGCGCCTGGCTGCCGCCTGACTGAAGCTGCCACAGGCCACGATATCCAGCAGCAGCGTCAGATCATCTATCGAAATAGACATAAGAAAAACCAATAGAAAATATTAGCAGTCAACGGCTTCAATGATAGCTGACAGACCATGACAATAGGGCACCAACTCAGGGCATGGAACCATCATGGCACGCATGGCACGGGCACGGCGCCTGGGGCGCTACTTCATTTTTTTCGACACCGCGCTGGTGGTGTTCGGCTTTTTCACGGTGTTCCCGCTGATCAGCCTGCACTTTGTCGACCAGCTGGGCTGGGCCGCCACCGCGGTGGGGCTGGCGCTGGCGGTACGCCAGCTGCTGCAGCAGGGCCTGGGGCTGCTTGGCGGCTCGCTGGCCGACCGCTACGGCGCCCGCCCGCTGATCGTCGGCGGCATGCTGCTGCGCGCCGCCGGCTTCGCCGCCATGGCCGAGGCGGATAGCACCGCCATGCTGGTATTTTCCTGCGTGCTGTCTGGCCTCGGCGGCACGCTGTTCGATCCGCCACGCTCGGCGCTGGTGATCAAGCTGACCCGGCCGGTGGAGCGCAACCGCTTCTATACCCTGCTGATGATGGTAGAAAGCGCCGCTGCCGTCGCCGGCGCCATGATCGGCTCCTGGCTGTTGCACTTCGACTTCTGGTGGGTGGGCATGGGGGGCTGTGCGGTGTTCGTGCTGGCCGCCGCGGCCAACCTGTGGCTGCTACCGGCCTACCGCGTGGCCACGCGCCGCGCATCCCCGTTGGCGTCTATCCGCATCGTGCTGGCCGACAAGACCTATATGCGGCTGGTACTGACACTCAGTGGCTACTACGCGCTGGGAGTGCAAATCATGCTGCTGGTGCCGGTGGTGCTCAAACAGCTCAGCGGCAGCAATCAGGCAGTAGGCTGGATGTATGCGCTGGAAACCGTGCTGTCGCTCACCCTGCTGTACCCGCTGGCACGGCTGGGCGAGCGCCATGCCAGCAACGCCAGCCGCATCCTGTGCGGTATCGGCCTGATGTGCCTCAGCCTGCTGCTGATGAGCCAGGTGCGCAGCACACTACCGGCATTCGTGATTCTGGCGCTGTTCTACATCGGCTCGCTGATTACCGAGCCGGCGCGTGAAACGCTGCTGGCCAGCATGGCCGCCGCCGAGGCCCGTGCCGGCTACACCGGTACCAGCCGCCTGGGGCTGGCGCTGGGCGGCGCCGCTGGCTACCTGGGCGGCGGCTGGCTGCTGGACATCTCGCGCGCCAGCGGCTCGCCCGCCCTGCCATGGCTGGTGCTGACCGCAGTCGGCATTGCCACCATGCTGGCGCTGTATCGCCAGCTCTATCCACGCCGGCTGGGTGGCTGGCTGCCGGTCTGAAAACAGCAGCTTTCCCGTTAACAAAACAAAAGTCCTTTTGCGATGCAAAAGGACTTTATCAACAGTAACAAGGCCGCATCCTGGGATGCGGCCTTGTTCAGTCGGCACAGCGGATCGCTTACACCTTCTGGATGTTGGATGCCTGCTTGCCTTTCGGGCCTTGAGTCACGTCAAAGCTCACGCGCTGGCCTTCGGCCAGCGATTTGAAACCTTGTACATTGATCGCGGAAAAATGCGCGAACAGGTCTTCACCACCTTCGTCCGGAGTGATGAAACCAAAACCTTTAGCGTCGTTGAACCACTTAACGATACCAGTTGCCATGAGCCTTTAAACCTCGATGTAGACAAACAGGCTGGTGAGGCCTGCAAATTGTTTAGGAGCTTGCGCGTTGCGGCATGTACTGTAATGTTTACGGTAAACGCGTTACAACGGCACACCGCCTGCATTTCTACGCTTTGCGTGTGACATCGTCAAGACAGCACTATACAAAGCAGCAGCCCTTGAAAAACCCCCGGCCCGAACCAAAATTGAATTAAGCGCGAATTCGCAGAAGGCTCCCATGTCTACGCAGTACAAGGAAGATGTTGTTACAGAGGCAAGCAAAACCAAGGCGAATCCGCCTCCTCTGTATAAGGTCTTGTTGTTAAACGATGATTTTACCCCGATGGACTTTGTGGTCGAAGTGCTGCAACACTTCTTCCATATGGATGCGGAAAAGGCCACCCGCGTCATGTTGCAGGTTCACAATGAAGGCCGAGGTCTTTGTGGCGTTTACACCAAAGACATTGCTGCCACCAAAGTTGCACAAGTTTTGCAGCACGCACAGACGCACCAGCATCCCTTGCAGTGTGTCATGGAGGAAAACTGATGATTGCCCAGGAACTGGAAGTAAGCCTGCACATGGCGTTCATGGATGCACGGCGCAAGCGGCATGAATTCATCAGCGTTGAGCACCTGCTCTTGGCGATGACCGACAACCCGTCTGCAGCCGAAGTTCTGCGCGCCTGCGGTGCCAATCTCGAACAGCTGAAAAAACAGCTGACCGACTTCATCGACGAACACACCCCGACAGTACCAGGGGAAGCCGACGTGGAAACTCAACCCACGCTGGGTTTCCAGCGCGTAATCCAGCGCGCCATCCTGCACGTGCAGTCGTCGGGCAAGAAGGAAGTCACCGGGGCCAACATCCTGGTCGCCATCTTTGGCGAAAAGGATTCGCACGCCGTGTACTACCTGCACCAGCAAGGCATCTCCCGCCTGGATGTGGTGAATTTCATCTCCCATGGCATCACTAAGCAAAGCTCCAAACCGGCCCCGAACAGCGGCAGCCAGGATCACCACGACAGTGGCGAGAGCGAAGGCGAGGATGGTGGCAGCTCACCGGGTGGCGCGCTGGAGAACTACACCCAGAACCTGAACCAGCAAGCGCGTGACGGCAAGATCGACCCGCTGATCGGCCGCGAGCATGAAGTGGAGCGCGTGATCCAGATTCTGTGCCGCCGCCGCAAGAACAACCCGCTGCTGGTGGGTGAGGCCGGCGTGGGCAAAACCGCCATCGCCGAAGGCCTGGCGCGCCGCATCGTGGCTGGCGAAGTACCGGAGGTGCTGACCCGCGCCACGGTGTACTCGCTGGACATGGGCGCGCTGCTGGCCGGCACCAAGTACCGCGGCGATTTCGAACAGCGCCTGAAACAGGTGATCAAGCAGCTGGCGGAAGACAGCCATGCCATTCTGTTCATCGACGAGATTCATACCCTGATCGGGGCCGGCGCGGCCTCGGGCGGCACGCTGGATGCGTCCAACCTGCTGAAGCCGGCACTGTCCAATGGCAGCCTGCGCTGCATTGGTGCCACCACCTACGGTGAATACCGCGGCATCTTCGAGAAGGACAGCGCACTGTCGCGTCGCTTCCAGAAGATTGATGTACCCGAGCCTTCGGTGGAGCAGACCATCGAGATCCTGAAGGGGTTGAAGAGCCGCTTCGAGGCGCACCATGGCGTGAAGTACACCCAGTCGGCGCTCTCTACTGCTGCCGAGCTGTCGGCGCGCTACATCAACGACCGCCACCTGCCGGACAAGGCCATCGACGTGATCGACGAAGCCGGCGCGGCGCAGAAGATTCTGCCCAAATCGCGGCAGAAGAAGGTGATCAGCAAGGGCGAGATCGAGGACATCATTGCCAAGATCGCACGCATCCCGGCCAAGACCATCTCCAGCGACGACCGCAACGTGCTGAAGAACCTGGATCGCGATCTGAAAAACGTGGTGTTCGGCCAGGACAAGGCGATCGAAGCGTTGGCCGCAGCCATCAAGATGTCGCGCTCCGGTCTTGGCAACCCGCAGAAGCCCATCGGCTCCTTCCTGTTCTCCGGCCCCACCGGGGTGGGCAAGACCGAAGTGGCCAAGCAGCTGTCCTACTTCCTGGGCGTGGAGCTGATCCGCTTCGACATGTCGGAGTACATGGAACGCCATGCAGTGTCGCGACTGATCGGCGCGCCGCCGGGCTATGTCGGCTTCGAGCAGGGTGGTCTGCTGACCGAGCAGGTCAACAAGCATCCGTACGCGGTGCTGCTGCTGGACGAGATCGAGAAGGCGCATCCGGACATCTTCAATGTGCTGCTGCAGGTGATGGACCACGGCACGCTGACCGACAATAACGGCCGCAAGGCGGACTTCCGCAACGTGGTGATCATCATGACCACCAACGCCGGCGCCGAATCGCTGTCCAAGGCTGCCATCGGCTTTACCAATAGCAAGCAGACCGGCGACGAGATGGCCGACATCAAGCGTCTGTTCAGCCCGGAATTCCGCAACCGGCTGGATGCCATCATTCCGTTCCGCATGCTGGACGAGGAAATCATCCTGCAGGTAGTGGACAAGTTCCTGATGCAGCTGGAACAGCAGCTGTCGGACAAGAAGGTGGAAATCCACTTCAGCGACGCGCTGCGTCAGCATCTGGCGAAGAAAGGCTTCGATCCGCTGATGGGTGCCCGCCCGATGGCGCGCCTGATCCAGGACACCATCCGCAAGGCGCTGGCCGACGAACTGCTGTTCGGCAAGCTGGCACATGGCGGCGAAGTGACGGTGGATCTGGACAGCGAGGGCAAGGTGGCACTGACCTTTGGCGAGTTGGCCGAAGCCGCGGTGTAAGCCGGCTGTCGCATGAGCAACGCCCCGCAATGCGGGGCGTTTTGTTTGCTGGCCATACGGCTAGGCTGCATAGCCCGGATAGGCGCAGCGCATCCGGGGGCCAGCATGCGGCCAACACTCAGCCGCGTGGATGGTGGGCGGCGTGCAGGGCCTTCAGGCGCTCGCGGGCGACATGGGTGTAGATCTGGGTAGTGGACAGGCTGGCGTGGCCCAGCAACAGCTGCACCACGCGCAGATCGGCGCCGTGGTTCACCAAGTGGGTGGCAAAGGCATGGCGCAGCGTGTGCGGCGACAGCGGGGGAATGCCGGCCTGGCGGCCGTACTTCACGATAAGGTGCCAGGCCATCTGTCGTGTCATCGCCTGCTTGCGGTTGCTGACAAACAAGTCCTCGCTGCGCGCGGTGCCCAGAATCAGCGGGCGGCTTTCCGCCAGGTAGCGCCGCAGCCAGTCTTCGGCCACTTCACCCAGCGGCACCAGCCGCTCCTTGTTGCCCTTGCCGACGATGCGCACATAACCCTCGCCCAGATGCAGCTGCGGCAGTGTCAGCCCCACCAGCTCACTGACACGCAGGCCGGTGGCGTACAGCGTCTCAATCAATGCCCGGTCGCGCAGCCCCAGCGTGCTGTCCACATCCGGCGCCTGCAGCAGCGCCTCGACATGATCTTCCGACAGCGCGCCAGGCAGGCGCAGGCCCAGCCGCGGCGCCTGCAGATGCACCGTTGGGTCATCGTCGCGCAGCTTCTGCTGGCACAGGTAATGGTAAAACCGCCGCGCGGCGGACAGTCGGCGGGCACGGGTGCTGGGCTTGTCGTGCTCAATCAGCTGCAGCATCACCTGCTCCAGCGCCGGCATATCGGCGGTATCGAGATTATGGCCATACGGCAACAGCAGCTGCTCCAGACGCGTCAGATCTCGACGGTAGGCCGCCAGGGTGTTGGCCGACAGATTGTCGGCGAGCCATAGCATGTCGAGGAAATTGTCCAGGTGCAGCGATGCGGCAAGCGTCATGGGGGTGCGGCCAACCCAGGAAAAATTAGATGGACAAGAAAAAAGCGCCGGCAATTGCCAGCGCTCTCAAGGTACGACAAGTCAAACCGTAACGGCTTACTTGCGAACCAGTTTTTCCTTGATACGTGCGGACTTGCCGGTACGACCACGCAGGTAGTACAGCTTGGCACGACGTACGTCACCGCGACGCTTCACTTCGATGGAAGCCAGCAGCGGGGAGTAAGTCTGGAAAGTACGCTCAACGCCTTCGCCGGAAGACAGCTTGCGCACGATGAAGGAGCTGTTCAGACCGCGGCTACGCTTGGCGATTACCACGCCTTCGTAAGCCTGCAGACGCTCGCGGTTACCTTCCTTTACTTTTACCTGAACGATAACGGTATCGCCCGGTGCAAATTCAGGGATGGTTTTACCCAGACGGGCGATTTCTTCCTGTTCCAGTTGCTGGATCAGATCCATGTTAATGCTCCTTGTTTTTGCCGGAATCTTGTTCCTGCTGATACTCCGCCAGCAGCCGAGATTCCTGTTTGGTCAATGTGCGCGACGCCAGCAATTCGGGGCGGCGCTCGAAAGTGCGCCCCAGGGCCTGCTTCAGTCGCCACTTGGCGATCATGGCGTGGTTGCCGGACATCAGTACATCCGGTACCCGCACGCCACGATATTCTTCCGGCCGGGTGTAGTGCGGGCAGTCCAGAAGCCCGTCCACAAACGAGTCTTCATACGCGGACTGCGCGTCATTCAACACCCCCGGCAGCAGGCGCAGCACGGCATCCATCAACACCATGGCCGGCAATTCGCCGCCGGAGAGGACATAGTCCCCCACCGAGATTTCTTCATCGACTTCGCTGTCGATCAGACGCTCGTCGATACCTTCGTAACGCCCGCACAGCAGGATCAAACCTGGACGTTGCGACAGCTCCACCGCCTTGGCGTGGCTGAGCCTGTTGCCCTGCGGTGACAGGTAAACCACGTGGCTGCGGCCAACCCCTTGCGCGGCCTGACGGGCGCGCGCGGCAGCGATGGCCTTTTCCAGCGGCTCTACCAGCATCACCATGCCGGGGCCTCCACCATAGGGGCGGTCATCCACGGTACGGTAGTTGTCGGTAGCGAAGTCGCGCGGATTCCAGGCAGCAAACTGCCAGATCGACTGTTCCAGTGCGCGGCGGGTGACACCAAAGCGGGTCAGCGCCTCGAACATCTCCGGAAACAGCGTGATGGCATCAAGCTGCATCAATAGTCCAGACCCCAGTCCACGGTGATGCGTTTTGCGGCCAGATCGACATCGACAATGTAATCCGACACAAAAGGAATCAGCCGCTCTTCCGTTTCACCACGGACAACCAGCACATCGTTGGCGCCGGTTTCCAGCAGGTTCAGCACCTTGCCCAGCACCACGTTGTCACGGTTGACGACTTCGAGGCCGATCAGGTCCACCCAGTAGAACTCGTCGTCCGGCGGGGTGGGCAAGTCTGCCCGGGGAATGGCGATCTGCATGCCACGCATGGCTTCCGCGATATCGCGGTCGTCGACTTCTTCGAACTTCACCACCAGCGCCTTGGGCTGGATGGCTCCGTCTTCGAAAGTGTAGGACTTCCATTCGCCGTTTTTCTGCTTCAACCACCACTGCGGGTAGTCGAACAGGCTGTCGGCGTGTTCGGTGTCGGCCTGGATTTTCACCCAGCCACGAACACCAAAGGCGCCGCGGACGAACCCCATTACCACCAGATCTGCGTCACGCATGCGCCTTGCTTCCGTTCTGTCTGAATAACAAATCAGGCAGCGGACTGCTCTTTCAGCAGCTTGGCTACAGCGTCGGACACCTGAGCGCCGTTGCCGATCCAGTGGTTAACGCGGTCCATTGCCAGACGCACGCGCTCTTGCTTGTCGTTGGCAACTGCGTTGTAGAAGCCCAGACGCTCGATGAAGCGACCGTCACGACGGTTGCGGGAGTCGGTTACAACTACGTTGTAGAACGGACGGTTCTTGGAACCGCCGCGAGACAGGCGAATAACTACCATTGTCGATTATCCCTAAAAATTCGGATTCGTAGAAAAGCCCCCGATTCTATGGCACTTTTCCCTTACGCCGCAAGTGCTTATTGGGCCGGCTGCGCAGATGCCTGTGGCCACAGCTCCTTGGTGACGATGGTAAGTGCGCGATCTTCGGGGTGAACCTGCACGCTGAAGCCCAGCCGCGACATCAGCTTCAGCATGCCCTTGTTGCCCGCCAGCACCTCGCCCACCATCACTTTCAGCCCCTGTTCCCGTGCGGCATCGAACAAGGCATTCATCAGGATCACGCCGATACCCTTGCCTTGCCAGTGGTCGGCCACTTCCAGCGCGAACTCGCAGCTTTCGTTGTCCGGATCGGTAACATAGCGCGCCACCGCCAGCTGCTCTTCCACACCATCGGCCTCGCGTATCATCGCCAGCGCCATCTCGCGGTCGTAGTCGAGCTGGGTGAAGCGCACCAGCATGGATTGCGACAACTGCTTGATGCTGGACATGTAGCGGTTGTAACGGCTTTCTTCCGACAGGTTGCGCACGAAATCCTGCTGCATGTGCGCGTCTTCCGGGCGCACCGGGCGGATGATTACCGGGGTGCCATCCTTCAGCATCGCGCAATGCACCATATGCATCGGGTACGGCATGATGGCCATGTGGCCGTAGGGTTTGCCACGGCTGGCCGGCGGCTGGATGATGATGCGCGCGTCCAGCGCCAGCACCCCCTGCTCGTCTGCCATCAGCGGGTTGATGTCCATCTCGCGCACTTCCGGCAGCTCGCACACCAGCTCGGATACGTGCAGCAGCACACTCTTGAGCGCCTCCATGTCGATAGGCGGCATGTTCTTGAACTCGCCCAGCACCTTGCCGATGCGCGTCTTGTCTATCATGCGCTCGACCAGGTACTGGTTGACCGGCGGCAGGCTGAGCGCACGATCCTGCATGACCTCCACCGCGATGCCTCCGGCGCCGAAGGTAATCACCGGGCCGAACGAGACATCGTGCGTCACCCCCACCATCAGCTCGCGGGCGTTACGGCGCTTGCGCATCGCCTGCACCGAGATGCCTTCGATGCGGGCATCCGGGCGCGCCGCCTGCGCCCGCGCCAGAATGGCGGCATGCGCCTCCCGCAGGCTGGGCTCGTTGGCGATGTTCAGCTCCACCCCGCCAACATCCGACTTGTAGATGATGTCCGGCGAATCGATCTTCAGCACCACCGGGTAGCCGATCTCTGCGGCCAACGTTGCCGCCTCGTCGACATCCCGCGCCAGCCGTGCCGGGTTTACCGGAATATGGAATGCGGCCAGCACATCCTTGCTTTCACGCTCGGACAGCACTGCCCGCCCCTGCTGCTGTGCCGCGGCAATCACCGCCCGGGCACGCGATACATCCGGCACCACCTGTGCACCTTCCAGCGGCGCCGGGGTCTGCAGCAACATTTTCTGGTTGTGATGGTAGGACGCCAGGTTGCGGAACACCTCGATGGCGAATTCCGGCGCCCGGAAATGCGCACACTTGGCGCGCGAGAACAGTTCGCGGCTTTCCGACACCTTGGCGTCGCCCAGCCAGGACAGGAACATCGGCTTGGTGGATTCACGCTGCAAACCCACCATCAACTGCGCGGTGGTGAGATGATCGGTGCCGGCCTGCGGGGTAAAGATCACCAGCACGCCATCGACATTGGGGTCATCCAGGCAGACCTTTACCGCCGTGCGAAAACGCACCGGGCTGGCATCGCCGATGATGTCCACCGGGTTGGCATGCGACCAGTTGGCCGGCAGCGCATCATTCAGCAAGGCCATACTTTCGTCCGACAGCCTGGCCAGCTCCACGCCATACATATAGGCACTGTCCGCCGCCAGCACGCCGGGGCCGATGCCGTTGGTCACGATGGCCAGCCGCCGCCCCTGCACCCGGTAGTTGGCCGCAAGCACCTTGGCGGCAGTAAACAGCTGCGCGATGGTGGACACGCGCAGCACACCGGCACGTGACAGCGCGGCATCGAATACATCACCGCTTTCCACCAGGTTGGACGAATGCGTCAGGCCGGTCACGTCATCCTCGTAGCGCCCGGACTTCACCACCACCACCGGCTTGGTACGCGCCGCGGCTCGCAGCGCGCTCATGAAACGGCGGGCATCGTGCACGTGATGCACGTGCAGCAGGATGCCCTGGGTAAAGTTGTCGGACACTAGGTAATCCAGGATTTCGCCGAACTCCACATCCAGCGCCTCGCCCACCGACACCACGCTGGAAAAGCCGATGCCCTTGCTGTCGGCCCAGTCCAGCATCGCCGTGCAGAGTGCGGAAGACTGCGACACCAGCGCCAGGTTGCCGGCCTTGACCCGGCTGTTGTAGTTACTGGCATTGAAACCAGCCACCGGCCGCATCAACCCCAGCACATTGGGGCCGAGGATGCGGATGCCGTAATGCTTGGCAATGGACAGCGCCTCGGCCAGCGCCGCGCGCTCCTGCTCCTCGGAGTCCGCGAAGTCCTTGGCCAGCAGAATGCCCTTCACCCCCTTCTTGCCGCAGTCCTTGACGATGGCCGGCAGGCTGCGCAGTGCGGTGGTGACCACCGCCATGTCCACCGGTCCCTCGATCAGCTTCACCGACGGCTGCGCCGGAATACCGCCCACCACCTTGTGGTTGAGATTCACCGGGTACAGCTTGCCCTGGAAATTGCCGGCCAGCAGGTTGGCGAATACCGCCTGCCCTACCGAACCGGGAGTATCGCTGGCGCCCACCACGGCAACATTGCGCGGCGAAAACAGTGCAGTCAGATAATGCGGCTTCATGATGATGGTTTCCGATTCAAAACAGCTCAGCTGCTAGCAAGATGGCTGCCAGCCATGGCCACAGCCGGCAGTGGCATGGCCATGGGCTGAAGGGGTTGGCCGCGACTTGCCAGCCGCATCAAGCGACAGCCGGCAGTAGCGTCGCCTGTCTATTATTGCTAATCTTCCCGGTTTGGCGGCACAACGATGTTGCGCCGCATCAAACGATAAACCCGACTTACCGAGGCCGTCCCACCCGGGAGCAGCACATGAGCAAACGCGTCGTCACCCTCGCCCACTACTACACCCAGCCGGAAATCCAGCAAATGGCCGACAAGGTCGGCGACAGTCTGGAACTGTCCCTGTTCGCCCGTGAATCCAATGCGGACATTATTGTTTTCGCCGGCGTGCGTTTCATGGCGGAAACCGCCAAGATCCTCAACCCGCAGGCAGAGGTGATCCTGCCGGATGCCGGCTCCACCTGTTCGCTGGTTACCCAGACCGATGTTGCAGCACTGCGACAGTGGCGCGAGAGCTACCCCGATCACGTGCATGTGTCTTATATCAACTCTTCCGCCGCGCACAAGGCGATTTCCGACTGGATCGTCACCAGCCGCAACGTGGACGACATCATCGCCGACCTGTACCAGCAGGGCAAACAGGTGATCTTCTCCCCGGATCGCAATATGGGCGCCTACCTGAACTACCAGTACGGCTACAACATGCCGCTGTGGTCGGCGGTATGCGAGGTGCACGACAAGTTCAACGAGGCCGCGCTGGACGAGGCGCTGAGCGCCAGCGCCACCCCGGCCCACCTGATCGCCCACCCGGAAAGCCCGCTGCCGGTTCTGAAGCGCGCTGAATATGTCGGTTCCACTTCCGGCATGCTCAACTGGGTGAAAGCCTACAGCGGCGATGTGACAGACGTGATCTTCGTCGCCACCGAAGACGGCATTCTGTACAACATGCGTCTGGCCCGCCCGGACCTGGACATCCGCCAGGCACCGATCTACGCCGGCTGCCAGTGCAACTCCTGTCCGTACATGAAGATGAACACCATCGAGGCAGTAAAGCGTGCGCAGCAAGGTGTCGGCACCCGCATCGACTACTTGAGCGAGGCCGAAATGGATGCCGCGCGCCTGCCGATCGAACGCATGCTGGAATTCAGCCAGCGTTACTACCGCTAGTCGCCGCTTTGCGGTGCGATACCCGCTTCGGTATCGCCTCCCCCTCTCAGCCCGCCGTCCCGGCGGGCTGTTTTGCTTTCGGAACAAGTTTTCGATACCGCCGGAGATGGATACAATCAGGCATCCAACAGAAAGCGCGACATGAGAATCCTGATCAGCAACGACGACGGTTATTTCGCCCCCGGTCTGGCCGCCCTGGCCAGCAGCCTGAGCCAGTTTGCCGACGTCGTGGTTGTCGCGCCCGAGCGTGACCGCAGTGGAGCCAGCAACTCGCTGACACTGGATCGCCCGCTGTCGGTCAAGCGGGCTGCCAGCGGCTTCCATTATGTCAACGGCACCCCAACCGACTGCGTGCATGTGGCAGTTACCGGTTTTCTGCCGCACCGCCCCGACCTGATCGTCTCCGGCATCAACCACGGCCCCAATATGGGCGAAGACACGCTGTATTCCGGCACCGTGGCTGCCGCTACCGAAGGCTTCCTGCTGGGCATTCCGGCCATTGCCTTCTCGCTGGCCGGCCGCCATGGCAACTTCGACACCGCCGCGCATGTGGCAGCAGAGCTGGTGCAGCGCTTCATCGCCCGGCCGTTCGCGAGGCCCATGCTACTGAACGTCAACATACCGGATGTGCCATTGGCCGAGCTTGGCAGTTGCGAGGTCACCCGCCTTGGGCGGCGGCACATGGCCGAACCGGTGATTCGCGCACAGAACCCGCGTGGCGACACCGTATACTGGGTGGGGCCGGTCGGCCCGGAGCAGGATGCCGGCGACGGCACCGACTTCAACGCCATCCGCCGCAAGCAGGTGTCGATCACACCGCTGATGATCGACCTGACTGCCCGTGACCAACTGGGTGAAATCAACACATGGCTCAACCCCTAGTAGCCGGCAACAACTACGGCATGCTGTCGGAACGTACCCGCATGCGGATGCTGGAGCGCCTGCGCCAGCAAGGCATCAAGGATGAGCGCGTGCTGGCGGCCATGTTCGAGGTGCCGCGTCACCTGTTCATCGACCAGGCACTGGCTACCCGGGCCTACGACGATGTATCGCTACCCATTGGCCTGGGGCAGACCATCTCGCAGCCGCTGACAGTGGCGCGCATGACGGAAAAGCTGCTGGAGGGTCGCAGCAATCCGGGCAAGATACTGGAAATCGGCACCGGCTGCGGCTACCAGACCGCAGTGCTGTTGAAAGCCGGCGCCCAGGTATTCTCGATTGAACGTCTGGCCGGCATTCTGGACAAAGCCAGACAGAACCTGCGCAATGCCAAGCTGGTACATGCCCGGCTGGTGCATGGCGATGGCCACCAGGGGCTTCCCGACATCGCCCCGTTTGATGGCATCATCATTACCGCTGCAGCGCGCCAGGTACCACCGGCACTGCTGGAACAGTTGGCCGCAGGCGGCAGGCTGATCCTGCCTGTGGGCGATCAGCAGGAGCAACATCTGTGGCTGTACGAGAACACGGCTGAAGGCATCCGCAAGACCCGCCTGGAAGCCGCCAAATTCGTACCGCTGTTGCCCGGCAAGCAGTGATGCACGGCAAAAACGCAACAATCCTTTCCTACCAGTCTTATCAGACAATTTACTTTGTATGGAATGCTGGCATATAAATCGTAAACCAATGCAAAACTACTCGCGTCGCAAACTACTCTATCGCTTTAGTCCATTGCTTGGCGTGTTGCTGCTGAGCGCTTGCGCCCAACTGCAGCAGGACACTCCTGCCCAGATCGTGCGTGGTTCTCCCAGCGTGCTGAACAACGGCAGCCAGCCAAGTGCGGCTGCCACCGCGCCGATCACCAACGGCAACCGGACCGCGACGCAGGCGATGGCCATTGGTGGTAGCCCGCAAGCCAAGGCGATCGGGCCGGCAAAGACCAGTCATACCGTACAGCCGGGAGAAACCCTGTACCGCATCGCCGTCAACAACGGTCTGCGCTACCAGGATCTGGCTGAATGGAACCAGTTGGACGGCTACACCATCAAGGTGGGGCAGGTACTGCGCCTGACTCCACCCGGAACTGCCACTGCTCAACTGAGCGGGCAGAGCGTGCAGCCAGTCGCAGGCAAACCGGCCAATGGGCAAGCGCCGGTTGATGCCCAGGCACCCAGCAGTGCCGAGGCAGCAGTAAACAGGGCAGACACCCGGCGCTATCCCAAGGCGCTGAAGCTGCCCTACTCGGAAGAGGCCAGCAAGAGCCTACCGGCCCTGAGTGAAGGTAATGGCAAGACTGCAAGCCCGGTACAGTCCAGTGCGCCGGCCGCTGTCAAGGCAGCACCAAAGACAGAGGCATCCGCGCCGGTTGCCGCCGCCCCCAAGGCTGCGGATGACAAGGCCCCCACCACGGGGCCGGACTGGGGATGGCCAACCCAAGGCAACGTGATCAGGGGCTTCTCTGATCAAAACAAGGGCCTCGACATCGGCGGCAAGGCGGGGCAACCCGTGATGGCAGCAGCCGATGGCAAGGTGGTGTACAGCGGTAACGGTCTGCGTGGCTATGGCAAGCTCATCATCCTGCGCCACGACAAAACCTACCTGTCCGCCTATGCCCATAACAACCAGTTGCTGGTGAAGGAAGGTCAATCCGTTAAAAAAGGGCAGAAGATTGCCGAAATGGGTAATACCGATACGGATCAGGTCAAGCTGCATTTCGAGATCCGTCAACTCGGCAAGCCCGTAGACCCGAGCAAGTACCTGGAACAGCGCCCATGACGGCCTAACCCCCGTCTTGGGCACAACACAAGCGGGGGAATATCATGAGCGACGAACTGGACCTGCTGGAAGAAGTGCTGGACGAGGAAGCCGAGGCAGAAACCACGCAACAGGCCGAGGCCGAAGAGGCGGAAGAGGCCAGCAGCAGCAAGGAATACGAGGAGATCGCCGACGTTACCCAGATCTACCTCAACGACATCGGCAGCAATGCCCTGCTGACGCCAAGTGAAGAAGTGGAACTGGCCCGCCGCGTGGTACAGGGGGATTTCGCGGCCCGGCAGAAGATGATCGAACACAACCTGCGCCTGGTTGTGAACATTGCCAAACACTACATCAATCGCGGCCTGGCCCTGCTCGACCTGATCGAGGAAGGCAACATCGGCCTGATGCACGCGCTGGAAAAGTTCGACCCGGAACGCGGCTTCCGTTTTTCCACCTATGCCACCTGGTGGATTCGCCAGAGCATCGAGCGCGCCATCATGAACCAGTCACGCACCATCCGCCTACCGGTGCACGTCATCAAGGAGCTCAACGTCTACCTGCGCGCCTCGCGCCACCTGGAAAGCCAGATGGGCCGCGAACCGACCGTGGAAGACATTGCCCACCTCACCGGCAAGCATGTGGAAGAAGTGCGCAAGGTGCTGAACCTGAACGAGCGCATGGCATCGCTGGATGCACCACTGGATATCGACCCGATGCTGTCGATTGGCGAATCCATTCCGGACGAGCAGCATGAGGAACCGGATATCCAGCTGCACAATGCCCAGATCGAGCACTTCGTGCACGAATGGCTGGCACAGCTAACCGACAAGCAGCGCATGGTGATCGAACGCCGCTACGGCCTGAACGGCCATGAGGTATGCACACTGGAAGAGCTGGCTACCGCACTGAGCCTGACCCGTGAGCGCGTGCGCCAGATCCAGATCGAGGGTCTGGAACATCTGCGCCGCATTCTGCGCCGCCGTGGCGTCACCAAGGACTTCCTGATCTGACACCGGCTCCGCCCTCACCCCACCGCCGCTAGCCTGCTAGCGGCGGTTTTGTTTTGGCCGCCACGCGCGCCACGTGCCGCGGACGGAACCGACGCAGCAGGCGTCGCCACTGCACCCCCATCGCCGCGCTGGCATCCGGCGCATACTGCCAGCGCTGCCACAATGCCAGTAGCTGCTGCAGCTGCTGCAAATCCTCGGCGGCCAGGCCTTGCGCCTGGGCCAGCAGCTGGCTGGCGGTATCGCTTTCCCTGGCTACGATACCGGCACGCTGCAGGCGACGCAGCAGTTGTCGCCAGGCAGCCTGTTGCGCATTGGCAGCCCTGCGCGGCCGCCACAACAGCCAGGCAAGCAATGGCCCCAGCACCAGCAGCATGCCGCCGGCAAACACGGCCAGTACCGTACCGATCGACACCCCATCCAGCCCAAGGCGCTGGAACAGGTCGCGCTGCCGCACCGCATCGTAACCGACCACCCAGCGCTGCCAGCCAAAGTTGGCCGCATCCCATTGCTGCCCGAACCAGCGCAACCAGCCCGGCGGGCGCCCGCCCAGCACCGGCATGCTGGGCGCAGCCGCTGGCAAAGCCTGCTCGATACCCTGCACACTGCGCTGCGGCGCCACCAGCGCGGTAGCATCCACCCGCTGCCAGCGCCCCTCCAGCCACACTTCGCTCCAGGCGTGGGCATCGGAGGAGCGCACCAGCCAGAAGTTGCTACCCGCGTTGTATTCCCCCCCCTGGAAACCCACTACCACCCGGGCCGGCAAGCCGGCGGCGCGCGCCAGCACGGTGAAGGCCGATGCAAAATGCTCGCAAAATCCTTGCCGGCTGCCGAACAGGAAGCCATCCACCACATCACCCTGCAGCTGCGGAGGCGTCAGCGTATAGCGCAGCCCCTGCTCCGTCAGCCAGCTGCGCACGGCTGCCAGGCGGGCGGCAGACTGCGGGTAGCGCCGCGCCCACAACTGCCCCTGCGCCACACTGCGCGGATTGCCGGGCGGCAGCCGGGTGTAATACTGCTGCAGCCGCGGGGACAAGTCTTCCAGGTAATAGTCGGTGGCATAGCTGCTGGCACGATAGCGCAGCCGGCTGTTATTGGTGATGTCATTACGACTCAGACGCTGCGGCGGTACCAGCCGTACGCCTTCGCCCAGTTCTGCCGCCTGCTCCAGCTGCGGCAGCAGGCCACGGTAAGGCTCCGCCACCACGTCATAGCGCAGCAACGGCCGATCCACCGGCAACCTGGCTGGCGTGCTGAACGGCAGAAAACCGCCACTCCAGCTCAGGCCGTCAAACTGGTCGAACACCATCACCCGCCAGTACAGCTCGGCCGGCTGCGGCTGTCTTCCAAAGAACTGCGCGGTAAATGCCGGCTCGCGCGAGGGAATCATGCGGCCAACACTGCCGGGGCTCATGCTGTCGGCCAGCCCGGTGGTGGCACGCCGGTCTTCCGACGGCATGCTCCACAGCGGCCCCGGCAAGCGCGGCATCACCACGAACAGCACCAGCATCACCGGAAACGACAGCAGCAGCGCTTGCGCCGCCAGCCGCGGGCTGATGCGCGCCGACTCGCCAGACAGCAGCACCATGGCCCAGGTCAGCATGAACAGGCTGAGCACCAGCCAGGCCGCTGCCAGTGGCCCCTGCTCGAACAGCAGCGGCGTGGAAGCCAGAAAGAAGCCAATCGCCAGCAATACCCGCCAGTCTCGCCTATCCCGCGTTTCCAGCGCCTTGCCTGCTGCCAGCAACAGCAGGAAAGCAACCCCGCCCTCGCGGCCAACCAGGGTGCGCAAGGTAAGCCACAAAGCCAGCACCGGCAGCAGCAGTCCCAGAATCAGCCAGACACGGGAAGGTAGTTGGCGGTGCTGCCACGCCAGCCATGCCCGCCAGCCCAGCAACAGGGTGAACAGCAGCGGCACCCAGCCCGGCAGCCACAGGAACAGTGGCAGTGCGGTAATCAGCAAGGCCGCCAGCACCGTCAAGTCAGGCACGTGATTGTGCTCAGCTGCCATCGCGCACCCTGTATTGCGCCAGCGCCAGCAAACCCGGCGTGATGTCGCCCGTGAGCAGCAGCTGCTGTTGTGGAAGATTCAACAGTATCTCGTCCGCAGACTGCTGCAGTTGCAACAGCCGCCAGCACAAGCGGGACAAGCGCTCCTCCAGCGCCATCTGCGGCGGGTAGTCGAACCAGTCCAGTACCTGCTGACAACCTTGTGGCACTTCGCTGGCATAGTCGCGGGCCGCCAGCGTCTGGTTGCGGGCATACACACGCCAGGCAATGCGGCGCATGCCCTGCTGCGGCTGCCAGGTAGTCAGGCCGGCAAACTCATCGCCACCCTGCTGCTGCGCCACATCCTGCGGCTCCCCGTTGCCGACCGCAGGGCGCGGCACATCCTGCAGCGGACGGGGATAGACCCATGCCACCGCTGCCAGTCGCAGTGGCGCAAACGCCCGCACCAGGCCCAATGGCGATTCTGTCCACACCCGCAGTGCCGGCATCTGCAACTGGCCGCGTACCGTCCCGCCCAGCGACAGCCGCGCCGTGCCATCCGGCAGCCAGCGCTCGCGCGCACCACCGGATAACCAGCCCAGGCGCACCCGACCAGCTTCATCGTGTGGCCAGGCCAGCTGCACCACGAATTCGGCATCATCACCGGCAAATACCGCGCCGGCTGACTGCGCGCGCAGGGCCAGACCGGCCAGCTGGCGATAGGCCAGGAACACCGACAGCAGCAGTAAGGCCAGAATCCAGAACGACAACACATAGGCCAGGCTGACGGCGTAATTCAGCGCCCCGACCCACACCAGCACCGCCACTGCCAGCATCAGCAACCCGAAACGGGTCGGCAGCAGGTAGATGCGATTCTGGGTAAGGGTGACCTGCGGCGCCCGTGGCGCGCGGCGCGACATCCAGCCATCCAGCGCCTTACGCCAGCGGGACATGATCCAGCAGCCGTTGGGCCAGCTCCACGCTACTGCTGCCGGGCTGGCGCGGTGTCAGCCGGTGCGCCACCACGGCCACGAATACCGCCTTGATATCCTCCGGCAGGACATGGTCGCGATCCTCCAGCAGCGCCCAGGCCTTGGCCGCGGCCAACAGCCCCAGCCCGGCACGCGGGCTGAGTCCGTGCACGAACTGCTCGTTCTGCCGCGTGGCCTGCAGCAACGCCAGCACATAGGCCGCCAGTGCCGGCGCCACATGCAGCGCTGCCACCTGCCCTTGCAGCACCTGCAGCTGCGCCGGGTTCAGCGCCGCCTGCAGCTTGGGCAGCAACTGGCGGCGATCCCCCTCCTGCAACAGTCGCAATTCGGCCTCCGCCGGCGGGTAGCCCAGCGAGATACGCATCAGGAAGCGATCCAGCTGCGACTCCGGCAGCGGGTAGGTACCCTGCTGGCCAAACGGGTTCTGGGTCGCGATCACAAAAAACGGCGACGGCAGGCTGTGGGTCACCCCATCCACCGATACCTGCTGCTCTTCCATCGCCTCCAGCAGCGCCGACTGCACCTTGGGCGAGGCACGATTGATCTCATCAGCCAACAGTAGCTGTGAAAACACCGGCCCGGGGCGAAACTCAAAACGCGACTCCGCCGGCAGGAACACGCTGCTGCCCAGCACATCGGCCGGCAGCAGGTCGCTGGTGAACTGCACCCGCCGATAGCTCAGGCCCAGCACCGCCGCAAGACTGTGCGCCAGGGTGGTCTTGCCCACCCCCGGGACATCCTCGATCAGCAGATGGCCGCCAGCCAGCAGGCAGGCAAGTGCAAGCCGGGTGGCCTGCGGCTTGCCCAGAATCAAGGCATTAAGTTGACGATTCGCAAAAGAGACCGATTGCATTTGCCCTCGCTTACGCGCAGTATTTATCAAAAAAACATATCCAGATTACCCCTACAAAGCAATAGCGCCGGCAGCATCCAGCATCCCCAGCATGACAGCACTGCGGCCGGAGACAAGGAAACGCGCGTGTTGACCTGGCTGAAATCCCATCTTCCCGGCGGCGGCCTGACCGCCTTCATCTCTCACTCCAGCTGTCTGCAACACAATATGGGCGTGGGCCACCCGGAATGCCCGGAACGCCTGGTTGCCATCCGTGACCAATTAAAAGCCTCACAAATCTTTGATAGCCTCAATGAGGTGGAAGCACCAGCGGTAAGCGAGCAGCAACTGGCCCGCATCCACCCGCCGCACTACGTGGAATACATCGAATCCTGTGCGCCGTCGGTGGGAACCTTCCGTGTCGACCCCGACACCGCGATGAACCCCGGCACGCTGCCAGCCGCGCTGCATGCCGCCGGCGCGGTGGTCAAGGCAGTGGAGATGGTGATGGGCGGTGAAGCGCCGAATGCCTTCTGCGCCATCCGCCCGCCCGGCCACCATGCCGAAAGCGCCAAGGCGATGGGCTTCTGCTTCTTCAACAATATCGCCGTGGGCGTGGCACATGCGCTGTCGCAGTACCGGCTGGAACGGGTGGCTGTCATCGATTTCGACGTCCACCACGGCAACGGCACCGAGGAAATCTTCAAGGACGACCCGCGCGTACTGATGGTGTCCACCTTCCAGCATCCGTTCTACCCTTACTGCGGCGATGTGCCGATGGGCGACAACATGCTAAACGTGCCACTGAAGGCCGGCAGCAGTGGCCGCGAGTTCCGCGAGGCGGTGGAATATCAATGGCTACCACGGCTGCATGAATTCAAGCCGCAGCTGATCTTCATCTCCGCCGGCTTTGACGCCCACCGCGAGGACGATATGGGCTCGCTGGGGCTGGTGGAAGCCGACTACGAATGGGTCACCCGCCAACTGATGATGATCGCGGCCCAGTACAGTGAAGGCCGCATCGTATCTGCACTGGAAGGCGGCTACGACCTGTCGGCGCTGGCACGCAGTGTTACCGCCCATGTGAAGGTACTGTCCGACGGCTGAGCCCGCCACATACCACAACGGCCCCGCTACGGGGCCGTTTTTCTGTCAGCCAGCACGCTGCCACTGCGGATGGCGCCAGTACAGCCAGCGCTGCCGCCAGCGCGGCAGCTGGTCAATAAACAGCCGGCCCGCCAGATGATCCAGCTCATGCTGGATGGCCGCGGCGAGAAAATCGGCAGCCTTGAGTTGCTGCCAGTCGCCATCCAGCCGCTGAGCCTGCAGCTCGATGCGGTTGGCACGGCCAACCTTGCCATGCACACCTGGCACCGACAGGCAGCCTTCGGTGTTGACATCGTAGCCGCTGCTAGTGAGCAGCTGCGGGTTGATCAGCACCAGCGGCGAGTCGCGCCGCTCGCTGACATCCACAACCGCCACCGCCAGCGGCTCGCCCAGCTGCGGGGCAGACAAACCCACTGCATTACGGGTGGCATACAAGGTATCGAGCAGATCGGACACCAGCGTGGCCACGCCGGTGAAATCGTCAACCGCCCGCGCGGGCTGGCGCAGGGCGGGATCGGCAAGGGTAAGAATGGGGCGAACAGTCATCAGCGGCTTCCGAAAGCCCGATCACGCTGCGCACCGCCCCGGCACGCAGCGTGGCTGACAATCAGCTCAGGACTCGCTGCCGGAGGACGGCTTGCCGATCTTGTCTTCCTGCCCGGTAAGCAGCTTGATCAGATTGGATTTGTGGCGATGAACCACCAGAATCGCAATGATGATGCAGCTGCCGAAGTACACGCTTTGCGGTCCGACAATAAAGTAGGCATAAACCGGCACCAGCACGCAGGCGGTAATGGCGGACAGCGACGAAATCTTCACCACGAAGGCCATGAACAGCCAGGTAGCCAGTGCGGCCAACGCCAGCCAGGCATTGAAGCCGAACAGTACGCCCACCGCGGTGGCCACACCCTTGCCGCCCTTGAAGCCGAAGAACACCGGCCACATGTGGCCGATCAACACGGCAAGACCGGCCATGGCCACGCCCTGCTCGCCCAGGCCATAAGCCGGGCCGAACGCCTGCACCAGCGCCACCGCCACCCAGCCCTTGAGACCGTCGCCCAGCAAGGTCAGCACAGCGGCCAGCTTCTTGCCGCTGCGCAGCACATTGGTGGCTCCCGGGTTGCCGGAGCCGTAGGTACGCGGATCCGCCATGCCCATCAGCCGCGACACAATCACGGCAAACGACAGGGAACCCAGCAGGTAGGCGCCCAAAATGAAGGCAAATGCTGTTGTGGTCATGTCTTATCCACTAGAATGCAAGGCTTGGCATTTTACGGTATCGGGCAGTAAACCCAAAGCCCGCAACGATGGACATTATTTACTTGCGCGAAGTGCGCGCCGAAACGGTGATTGGCGTGTATGACTGGGAGCGCACCGCGTCCCAAACCGTCCTGCTGGACATCGAATACGGCATCCCCAGCGAAGTGCCGTGCCATAGCGACGACATTGGCGACACCATTCACTACGGCGAGGTAGTGGAACGGGTACGCAATTCGCTGGCCGAGCAACACTTTCTGCTGATCGAGGCGCTGGCCGAACATATCGCCCGCATCGTGCGCGAGGAGTTCGGTGCGCCGTGGGTGAAGGTGGCGGTGACCAAGCTGAACATCCTGCCGGATGTGAAACACGTCGGTGTGATGATAGAACGCGGCCACCGCGCGCATTGAGCACAGCCGCCGCGCAGCAGACAAATGGCCCGCACACAGCGGGCCATTTGCATTGGCTGACCATTGCCTCACAAGGCTACCAGTCCATTTTCAGCCGCAGCTCAGCCTTGTTGCGGCCAAGCTTGAACGACAGTCTGGTGTCCTCGTCCAGCTGCCAGGTTGGCCGCAGGCTGATGCGCTCGCCACGCCCACCGCCTTCCCGCGCCAGGCTGAACGAGCCGGCCTGTAACACCACGGTCTCCTGCATGTCGACCGGCGCAGCGACATTGCCACGGCCGGAGGCGCTGAGCGGCCCGGCACACATCCACGCTTCCGGTGGACAGGCTGCCAGCGCCGGCAGGCTGAGCGTGCCAAGCAGCAGCACGTAAAAGAATGAGCACTTCATGATCACCGTCCCGCAGGATCGACCAGTATGCGTCGCTCATCTCAGCATGGCTCATCTGCCGGCACATGCAAGCGCCGTTTACAACTCGCCAGGTGGAATTACTCTTCCTGATTGCGCATGAAATCGGCAGTGTTGTAGAACGCCTCCAGCAGCTTGGCCTTCAACCAGTCCTCGCACACCAGCTCGTTTACCGCCTGCGTCATGCACTGCATCCACATGTCGCGCGCCTCGCTGTCCACCGCAAACGGCATGTGGCGCATGCGCAGCCGTGGATGGCCGAACTGTTCGATGAACAACTGCGGTCCGCCCAGCCAGCCGGACAGGAACATGTACAGCTTCTCGCGCGAGCCGGCCAGGTCGGTCGGATGCATGTCGCGCAACGGCTTTACCGCCGGATCGCTATCCATGATGTCGTAGAAGCGGTCGGTAAGCCAACGCACCACGCCGGCACCGCCCAGCAATTCGTAAGGGGTCATTTCCTGCATTGTCGCCTCCCCGCGTTAAACAGGGCGGCATGGTAGCACGTGCGGCCAACCCTGCTCTGCCCTGCATCAACAAGCTCGTTACCCGGCACGCAGAAATGGAAAGTTCACTGCCGGCGCCAGCCCGGACATCAGCGCCGCCAGCGCCCGCCCGGAGCCAGGGCCTTCGGTCCAGCCCAGCGTGCCATGGCCGGTATTCAGCCACAGGTTGTCAAAGCAGTAGCGTCCGATCAGCGGCACGTTACCCGGAGTGGCGGGCCGCAAACCGCTCCAGAAACGCGCAGCCTGCCAGTCGCAGGCATCGCCGAACAGCTCGCGCGCGCGGCGCAACAGGGCCTCGCAACGCAGTGGATTGAGATGGCTGGAATAGCCTGACAGCTCGGCGGTGCCGGCAATACGCAAGCTGTTGTCCAGCCGCGAGAACACCAGTTTGTGCGATTCGTCGGTAATGCTGATTTGTGGCGCCAGGCTGTCGTCCTGCACCGGCACGGTAGCGGAGTAGCCCTTCAGCGGGTATACCGGCAAGCGCAGCCCTAGCGGCTGCAGCAGCAGCGGGCTGTGACTTCCCAGCGCCAGCACGAAGGCATCGGCACTCACGCTGTCGTACGCACCATCCGCCCCGGTAATCGATACCCTGGCAATGCGCGCGCCGGCAGGCTCCAGCGCATTGATGCGGGTCTGGTAGCGAAATGTCACACCGGCAACCACACATGCCTCGGCCAGCTGGCTGCAGAAACGATGCACATCGCCGGATTCATCGCTCTGGCACCAGGTGGCAGCCAGCATGCGTGGCGCAATGCTGGCCAGCGCCGGTTCGCGGGCAACCGCTTCGCTGACACTGATCACCTCGCGCCGGATGCCCTCAGCGGCCAGCAGCCGGCAGGCATGGGCGGCGTGGCGTACTTCGCGGCGGTTGAACAACAGCGCCAGAATGCCCTGCTGCCGATGCGCGTAGCTTGGGGATATCTGCTGGCGCAGTTCGGCAAAGGCCTGCTGGCTGTACCGCCCCAGCGCGACCATGGCCTTGAGGTTGGCCGCATGACGGCGGTGACGGCATTCGCCGAGAAAGCCGGCTATCCAGCGCCATTGCTGCGGCTCGAAACACGGCCGGAACAACAGCGGCGCATCGCCGCGCGGCAACCACTTGAGCACCTGCCACGGCGTGGCCGGATGCGCCCATGGCTCCGACTGGCTCACCGATATCTGGCCACCATTGGCAAAACTGGTTTCCCGCGCCGGGCCGCTGGCACGGTCGATCACCTCCACCTCGTGTCCTGCCTGCCGCAGGAACCAGGCCGTACTGATCCCGATAATGCCCGCCCCCAGCACCACCACCTTCATCGCACACTCCAAAAGCAATGGCCCTTGCGGGCCGTTCTGGCTGCTGACCAACAACCAGTCACCTCGAAAAACTCCAGCTTCGTCGCGACACTGCGTTGCTCACGAAAAATATCTCCTTACATATCAAATACATGCTGCGTCGACATTTTTCGCTCGAGTCTTGTCTCGCTTAAAAATCCGGGTATTTCGAGGCGCCCTACCCATTTACGCGTTGCCGGACCCGGCATAGCCGGACCGCGCCAGCCAAGCGCTTGCATCGGCAAGCCTTCCTGGTGATAAAACAAACGGCCCTGGTGGGCCGTTTATTGTCAGACAGTTCGATAATAATGCTGCGAGTGCAGCATGCCAAGCATGCTATGCCTTGGGCTTGGCCAGCTGATACACCGTCTTGCCCTTGAGCGCAAAGTAGTCGGAGGCAAAGTAGAAGTTTTCCGAATGGCCAACAAACAGCAGGCCATGCGACTTGAGCAGCGGGTGGAATTTCTTCAGCACCGCGAACTGGGTATCGCGATCGAAATAGATCATCACATTGCGGCAGAAAATGGCATCGAACTGCTTGCGCATGCCCCAGTTGCCATCAATCAGGTTCAGTCGCGAGAACTGGATCAGATCGCGCAGCAGGGCCTTGGCCTGATAGCTGCCATCCGGCAGCTTGTCGAAGTATTTCACCGCGTAACCGGCCGGCAACTTGGCTATCTTTTCCGCGCTATAGATGCCCTTGCGGCCAACCTCTAGCATGCTGGTATCGAGATCGGTGGCAATGATGTGAATCGGCGGCTTGCTGCCGGGGAAAGACTCCAGCGCCGTCATGGCGATGGAGTACGGCTCCTCGCCGGAGGATGCCGCCGAACACCAGAGATTGATCTCGCCCTTGCCGGCAAGCGACCTCAGGAACTCGCCCAGGATTTGGAAGTGATGCTCTTCGCGAAAGAAGAACGTCAGATTGGTGGTAAGCGCGTTAACGAATTGCTCGAACTCGCGCTTGCCGGCAATGCTCTGCAGAAAGTCGATATAGGCAGCAAAAGTGGGCAGCTTCAGCTCGCGGATACGCCGCACCAGTCGGCCGTACACCATGTCCTTCTTGGTGGGGTTGAGGGCAATGCCCGCTTCCTTGTGGATCAGCGCGCGGATGCGCTCGAAGTCCTGGTCGCTGAAACCGAATTCACGCTTCAGCTCGAACTTGGGCAACTCGATGGGCGGTATCTTGTTCTGCATCCCTTGCTCCACAAAAGGGCGCCTCGAAAAACCCTGATTTCTAAGCGAGACAAGGCGCGAGTGAAAAATTTCGCCGCAGCATATATTTGATATGTAAGGAGAAATTTTTCGTGAGCAACGCAGTATCGCAAGGAAAGCGGGTGTTTTTAGAGGTACCCAAAAGAAAAACCCGGGCATTGCCCGGGTCTTCATCATCCGGAAACCGGATTATACCGAAAAGGACGAGCCACAGCCGCAGGTGGTCTGGGCATTCGGATTGCGGATCACGAACTGCGAGCCTTCCAGGCTGTCCTGATAGTCGATTTCGGCGCCAACCAGGTACTGGTAGCTCATCGGATCAACCAGGAATACCACGCCACCGCGTTCAATAGCGGTATCGTCCTCGTTGGCGATTTCGTCAAACGTGAAACCGTACTGGAAGCCAGAGCAGCCGCCGCCGGTCACGAACACGCGCAGTTTCAGGTCAGGATTGCCCTCTTCTGCTACCAGGTCGCGCACCTTGTCGCAGGCAGCCTCGGTAAAGATGATCGGGGACAGGGTTTCGGTTGCAGCAGTCATGTCTCAAGCCTTTCACAACGGGACAGGCCGCGGCGGCGACCTTTCATCCTAGTATTTTAGTCGGATATTGGGCCGCTTGGCGAGCTTTCAAGCTTGCTGCCGGTTTACCAGCGGGCTGCAAGGGCGAGTCGCAGCCCAGCCACGCGGCATCGCCCATGCGCAGTAGCCTGCAAACAGGGGCTCAGGGCAGCAACGGAACAATATCCAGGCCGGCGTTTTCCGGCTGGTCGAACATCAGGTTCATCACCTGCACCGCCTGACCGGATGCCCCTTTCACCAGGTTGTCCTCCACTACCAGGATGATCAGCAGGTCACCATTGTTCGGGCGATGCACCGCGATGCGGGCGGTATTGGCACCGCGCACCGAGCGGGTTTCCGGGCAGCTACCGGCCGGCAGCACATCCACGAACGGCTCGGCAGCAAAACGCTGCTCGAACAGTTGCTGGTAATCCACATCGCGACCTTCCGGCTGGATACGTGCGTAGATAGTGGAATGGATGCCACGAATCATCGGTGTCAGGTGCGGCACGAAGGTCAGCTTCACCGGCGCGCCATGAATCGTGCTCAGACCCTGCTCGATTTCCGGCGAGTGGCGGTGGCCCTTCACACCATAGGCCTTGAAATTGTCGCCGGCCTCGGCAAACAGCGTACCCACCTCTGCCTTGCGACCAGCACCGGACACACCGGATTTGCAGTCGGCGATCAGAGTCTGGGTATCGATGTATTGCTTGCCGCCTTCCAGCAGCGGCAACAGGCCCAGCTGTACCGAAGTCGGGTAGCAGCCGGCCATGCCAATCAGCCGCGCGGCCTTGATCGCCTCGCGATTCACCTCCGGCAGGCCATATACCGCCTCGGCCAGCAAGTCGGTGCAGCTATGCTCCATCGCATACCACTTGGCGAATACTGCCGGGTCTTTCAGGCGGAAATCCGCAGCCAGGTCGATCACCTTCACCCCGGCTTCCAGCAGTTCGCGCGCCTGCGCCATGGCCACGCCGTGCGGAGTGGCGAAGAACACCACGTCGCACTGCTTGAGATCGCTTTCGTCCGGGGTAGTGAATGCCACATCCACACGGCCTCGCAGCGAAGGGAACATCTCGGCAACTTTCATGCCGGCTTCCTTGCGCGAGGTTACGGCAACGACTTCCGCCCCCGGATGGTTAGCCAACAGACGCAACAGCTCGACACCGGTGTAACCGGTGCCGCCGACGATGCCCACTTTGATCATGCGAGGCTCCTTGATATAAAAAAATGTCGCAAAGGCGACATGGTAAGGAGTGCGACAGTGCAATGCAACAAAGAAAAAAGTCCCCCCACAGGGTGACTTGGCACTGGCCGCCGACTTGCCGCCTGCCAGCAAAACAAAAAGCCACCGCGAACGGTGGCTTTTCTGTACATCGCAACAAGCAGATTAACGCTTGGAGAACTGCTTGCGACGACGGGCCTTGCGCAGACCAACTTTCTTACGTTCCACTTCACGGGCATCGCGGGTAACGAAGCCTGCGGTGGACAGAGCCGGCTTCAGCTCGGCGCTGAAGTCGATCAGGGCACGGGTGATGCCCAGGCGGATCGCGCCGGACTGGCCGGTTTCGCCGCCACCGGAAACGTTGACCATGATGTCGAACGATTCCAGGTGCTCGGTCAGCTGCAGCGGCTGACGGATAACCATGCGACCGGTTTCGCGAGCGAAGTACTGGTCAACCGGCTTGCCGTTAACGATGATCTGACCGGAGCCTTTTTGCATGAACACACGAGCTACCGAGCTCTTGCGACGGCCGGTGCCGTAGTAGTATTTACCGTTCATCTATCTTGCCTCGAGAATCAGAATTCCAGCACTTTCGGCTGTTGTGCGGCGTGCGGGTGTTCGGTGCCGGCGTATACCTTGAGCTTCTTGATCATGGCGTAGCCCAGCGGACCTTTCGGCAGCATGCCCTTCACGGCTTTTTCCAGAACGCGCTCCGGGAACTGGTTTTGCAGTTCGGTGAAGTTGCGTTCGTAGATACCGCCCGGGTAGCCGGAGTGACGGTAGTACTTCTTGTCCAGCGCCTTGTTACCGGTAACGCGCAGTTTGTCTACGTTAACGACAACGATGTAGTCACCGGTATCAACGTGCGGAGTGAATTCCGGCTTGTGCTTGCCACGCAGGCGACGAGCGATTTCAGCAGCCAGACGGCCCAGTACTTTGTCTTGGGCGTCGACCACGAACCACTCGCGCTTTACCTCATGCGGCTTGGCAGAAAAGGTCTTCATGGAAACTCTTCCATCGTAATTCTTGAAAGTTCCGGATTCTATTACAGAGGCCTTACGGCTGTCAAACCAAACTACCGGTTCAAGGCCTTGTGCGGCAAAGAAAAAGCAGGGACGCAACAACGGGCGGGAAAAGCAAAAAAAGAGCGCAATCAGACTGACTGATTGCGCCAAGTTCCACCTATTGAAGGAGGATGGAGGAGACAACACCAAAACGCACACGAGGGTGAAACGTCCTGATGCGCTTTGATTATCATGCGGGTGTTTGATTTTGGCAAGATAATTTTGTGCATCGCACCAAAAAGGTTGGCCGCATACCACATGCGGCCAACTGCAACAGGCTGAAAAAGCCCCGGATTACAGCTGCAGCGCGGTTTCCAGCGCAATCTCCATCATGTCGCGGAAGCTGCTTTGCCGCGCCTCGGCGTCCAGCGCCTCCCCCGTTGGTATCACATCCGACACCGTAAGTATGCCCAGCGCCCGCGCACCGTATTGCGCCGCAACACCGTAGATGCCGGCTATTTCCATCTCCACCGCATGCACATTCATGCTGTGGAGTGCATCCAGCAGCTGCGGCTGTACGCCGTAGAACAGGTCGGTGGAAAACACATTGCCCACCTGCACCGGCTTGCCCAGACGCTCGGCGGTTTCCACCGCGCGGCGCAGCAGCCCGAAGTCAGCGGTGGCCGCGTAATCGTGATCCAGCAGGCGCATGCGGTTGACCTTGCTGTCGGTGCAAGCCCCCATGGCCATCACCACGTCGCGCAGCTTGAGCCGCTCGCCATCCACCGAGCCGCAGGAGCCGATGCGGATGATGGTCTGCACGCCGTACTCCTTGATCAACTCGGTGCAGTAGATGCTGGCCGACGGAATTCCCATACCGTGCGCCATTACCGACAGCCGGCGGCCGCGATAGCTGCCGGTGTAGCCGAAGACATTGCGCACCGCTGTCACCTGCACCGCGTCCTGCAGATAGGTTTCCGCGATCAGTTTGGCGCGCAGCGGGTCACCCGGCATCAGCACGATGTCGGCGAAATCGCCTTTTTCGGCGCCGATATGGGGAGTTGCCATGTGTTGCCTCCGTATCTCAAACAGCCGGTGCGTGACGACAACTGGAGCGGCACGCGGTATTCAGCACCCGCCAGGGTTGGCCGCATGTAAGCCTGGCAGCGGTTTAGACGCGGCGCGCTTCCTGCACGCCGCGCACTTCCATCACATGCGCCAGCACGCGGCTGATGTCGCGCACGTGGCGAACCTCCACCGTGAAGCGTAGCTTGGCCTTCTGGTTGCGCGACAGGGTGTTGACGCCGATGACGTTGAGCTTCTCGCGTGAGAACACGTCGGAAATATCGCGCAACAGCCCCGGACGATCGGCGGCGTGCACCTCCAGGTCGATGGGGAACACGCTGCTCTTCTGCTCGCCCCAGTCGGCGGCGATCAGGCGCTCCGGCGCATCGGCGGACAGCCGCTTGAGAGTGATGCAGTTGCTGCGGTGAATGGAGATGCCGCGCCCACGGGTGACAAAGCCCACCACGCTGTCCGGCGGCGCCGGTTTGCAGCACTTGGCGAGGATCGTCATCAGGTTGCCCACACCTTCGATGAGCACGCCGCCGGCATCGTGGCTGCCCTTACTGCGGCGCACGATGTCGTCGGCGGTCAGCTCCACCACCGGCGGCGGTGCAAAGCTTTCGATGCCATTGGCCAACGCACGCAGGCTGACTTCGCCGTGACCGATGGCGCCATACAGCTCGTCCAGCCGATCGTAGCCCAGCTTCTCGGCCAGCGCCGACAGGTTGGGCTGCACCTGCGGGTGGCGTGCCAGCTCGCGCTCGAAGATCTGCCGCCCGGTCTCGCGTACCGCGTCGGCATTCTGCTGGCGAATGAATTGGCGGATCTTGGCAATGGCGCGCGGGCTCTTGACCCAGCCTTCGTGCAGCCAGTTCACCGACGGGCCGCCATCCTTGGCGGTGAGCACCTCCACCCGCTGCCCGTTCTGCAGCGGGGTGGACAGCGGCACGATGTGGCCTTCCACCTTGGCGCCACGGCAACGGTGCCCCACGTCGGTGTGCAGCGCGTAGGCAAAGTCGATGGGCGTGGCGCCATGCGGCAGTGCCAGCACCCGGCCCTGCGGCGTCAGCACATAGATGGTGTCGGAGAACAGCTCGGTCTTGAAGGCATCGGCCAGATCGCCCTTGTCCGAGCCGGACATTTCCTCGCGCCAGTCCAGCAGCTGGCGCAGCCAGGAAATCTTCTCCTCGTACTGCGCATCACCGCGCCCACCCTCCTTGTAGCGCCAGTGTGCGGCCACGCCGAACTCGGCGTGCTCGTGCATCTCGAAGGTACGGATCTGCACCTCCACGCCGCGATCTTCCGGGCCGATCACGGCGGTATGCAGGCTGCGGTAATCATTGGCCTTGGGGTTGCTGATGTAATCGTCGAACTCGCCGGGTATCGGCTGCCACATGCTGTGGATCAGGCCCAGCACGGTATAGCAGTCCTGCAGCCGCTCCACCAGGATACGCACCGCGCGGATGTCGTACAGCTCGGAAAAATCGAGCTTTTTCTTCTTCATCTTCTTCCAGATGGAATAGATGTGCTTGGGCCGACCTGCCACCTCGCCCTTGATGCCGGCTTTTTTCAGCTCGCCACGCAGCGTGTCCAGCACGCGCTCGATGTAGTCGATGCGTTCCAGGCGCCGCTCGTCCAGCAGCTTGGCAATCTTCTTGTAGTTATCCGGCTCGGTGTGGCGGAAGCCCAGGTCTTCCAGCTCCCACTTGATCTGCCACACGCCCAGGCGGTTGGCCAGCGGCGCAAACAGGTCCAGCGTTTCCTGCGCAATCTGCCGCCGTACGCGCTCGTCCGGCACCTCGGCCAGGTAGTGCATGGTCTGGGTACGCCAGGCCAGCTCGATCAGCACCACGCGGATGTCGGCCACCATCGCCAGCAGCATCTTGCGCATGGTTTCCGCCTGCTTGGCACGGTCGTCCGGTGTGGCCAGCTTGTCGATACGCGCCAGCTCGGTGAGGCGCTGCACACGGTTGCCGCCTTCCACCAATGTCAGCACAGCACGATTGAAGCTCTTGGGCAGCCATTCCTGCCAATCATTGCGATATTCCGGCACCGCGAACAGCAGCGTGGCGGCGATGGCATCCGGCAGCAGGTTGAGATCGGCCACGATGGCCGCCGCGGCCACAGCATGGCTGAACACATCCTCGCCGGTGTGCGGCAGAGTCTTGCCGGCATAAAGCTCACGCGCGGCATCGAAAGCGCGGGTGAGCATGGCGCGCTCCTCGCTGCTGAGCGAAGCACCAAGGTGGGCCAGCCAGGTGGCCGGATCGGCGGCGTCGGCCAGGGTATCGGCCACGGAACGGACTACGGAAACCATGTATCAATCCAACCTTGCGGCCAACGCCGCTGCTAAGAGCCTGTTCACGATCTGCTGCACAGCGGCGACAGCGCATTGAAACCGCTTTGTCTCGCCCCAGCTCGCGCGAGCATGAACATGCGCCAACTCATTCAGTAGGCACTTCACCCGACAACGCCTGCAGCAGCAGGCGGCGCACCGGGGCCGGCACGCCGGCATCCAGCGCCGCGCGCAGCGGCAGCCACTGCCATCCAGCATCGGCGCACACCGTGCCGGAAAGCCGGGTCACGTCCACACATTGGGGCGTGATGTGTAATTTAAAATGGGTAAACACATGCAGCAACGGTGGCCAGGCTGGACGCAGCTCGCCGTCACCGTTGGCCGCAAGCCAGTCTGCCACTGCCAGCGTGGATTCGAACTGCGGCAGCGACAGCAGCCCGCCCCAGATGCCAGTGGGCGGGCGGCGTTCCAGTAGCACCTCGCCCTGGCGCAGCGCCAGCAGCATCACCGTTTCGCGCTCCGGCACCGCCTTCTTTGGCTTTTTTACCGGCAGCTCGGCGGTGCGCCCTTCGCGCGCGGCCACGCAGCCATCCACCATCGGGCAGGCGGTACAGGCCGGCTTGCCGCGGCTGCACACCGTGGCCCCCAGGTCCATCAGGCCCTGGGTGTAGGCCACCATGTCGGCGTTGTCAGCCGGCAGCAAGCGTTCGGCCAACTGCCACATCTGCGCCTCCACCTGCTTGTCGCCGGGGTAGCCATCGACACCAAAACAGCGTGCCAGCACGCGTTTGACGTTGCCATCCAGAATGGTTTCGCGTCGGCCGAAGCAGAAGGCGGCAATCGCCGCGGCGGTAGAGCGGCCAATGCCGGGCAGCGTCTCGATGGCGTGACGTTCGGCAGGGAACACACCACCGAAATCACTCACCACCATCTGCGCCGCCTTGTGCAGGTTGCGGGCGCGGGTGTAGTAGCCCAGACCACTCCAGCAGGCCAGCACATCGTCCACCGGCGCCGCAGCCAGGGTGGCCAGATCGGGGAAACGGTCGAGAAAGCGCGGATAGTAGCCCAGCACGGCAGCCACCTGGGTCTGCTGCAGCATGATCTCCGACAGCCACACCCGGTACGGGTCGCGCACCTGCCACGGCAGGCCGTGCCTGCCGTGCGTCTTTTGCCAGGCCACCAGCCGGGGCGCGAATTGCTGTTCCACCGCCAAGACACCATTGCTTATAGAAATCGAACCGGCCATGGTAAACCAAAGGTTGGCCGCAACCAAGCGGGGGGGCGGCGAATAGGCTAGAATGACGGATTGTTTTCAAAGGATTACCGCTTTATGTCCACCTTCCGCTCCCGCCAGCGCGCCGCCCTGCGCCGCCAGCCCACCACTCCCGCCGAGCGCAATACCCCTGCCGCAGGGCAACAGCCGCCGGGAAGTGGCCAGGCCCAGGGCAAGCCGCGCTTTGGCAACCCGGAGCGCCGCGAAGGTGGCTTCAGCAAGCATGGGGCTGACAAACCGCGCTTTGGCGACAAGCAGCCTCGCGAAGGCGGCTTCAAGCGCGAAGGCGAGGTCCAGCCACGTGGAGATCGCCAATTCGACAAGCCCCGCTTTGGCGGTAACGAACAGCGTCGCGAAGGCGGTTTCAAGCGCGAAGGCGAGTTCCAGCCGCGCGGCGACCGTCAGTTTGACAAGCCACGCTTTGGCGGCGACGAACAGCGCCGCGAAGGTGGTTTCAAACGCGAAGGCGAGTTCCAGCCGCGTGGTGAGCGTCAGTTCGACAAGCCCCGCTTTGGCGGTAACGAACAGCGTCGCGAAGGCGGTTTCAAGCGCGAAGGCGAGTTCCAGCCGCGTGGCGACCGTCAGTTCGACAAGCCCCGCTTTGGCGGCAACGAACAGCGTCGCGAAGGCGGCTTCAAGCGTGAAGGCGAGTTCCAGCCGCGTGGCGAGCGTCAGTTCGACAAGCCGCACTACAACAACGAGCACCGCGAAGGTGGCTTCAAGCGTGAGGGTGAGTTCCAGCCGCGTGGCGAGCGTCAGTTCGACAAACCGCGCTTTGGCGGTAACGAACAGCGTCGTGAAGGCGGCTTCAAGCGCGAAGGCGAATTCCAGCCGCGTGGCGACCGTCAATTCGACAAGCCGCGCTTTGGCAGCAACGAGCAACGTCGCGAAGGCGGTTTCAAGCGCGAAGGTGAATTCCAGCCGCGTGGCGATCGCCAATTCGACAAGCCACGCTTTGGCGGCAACGAGCAACGTCGCGAAGGCGGTTTCAAGCGCGAAGGCGAATTCCAGCCGCGTGGCGACCGTCAGTTCGACAAGCCGCGCTTCGGTGGCAACGCACCGCGCGAAGGCGGTTTCAAAACTGAAGGTGGCGAGCGCGAACATGGCCACCATCGCCAGCACGATCACCGTGAAGGCGGCTTCCGCCGTAACGACGGTCTGAAACGCGAAGGCAGCAGCCAGCACCAGCGCCACGAGTTCCAGCCGCGCGGCGATCATGCCATCGAGAAACCCCGTACCCTGTTTGGTGGCAAAACGCCTGCGGCCAACCCGCCGGCCGCGGAAGCGCCGCAACAGGAAAGGCGCTACACCCGCGACCGCGTTGCCGGCCGTGGCGGCAAGGCCCACCCCGACTACGTGGCCCCGCCACCACGCCCGGAACAGGACGACGCAGGCGCAACACCAACCGCCGCCCCTGCCGCCCAGGCTCCGCGCACCAGCTTCCTGAAGCGGGTGAACGACGAGCAAACCGAGGCACCGCGCACCGCTGATCAGCCGCGCAACTTTGATCAACCGCGCCACGGCGCTGTGGACAAGCCGCGCTTCGGTGGCGAGCGTCGCGAAGGCGAATTCCAGCCGCGTGGCGAGCGCAACTTTGATCAACCGCGCCACGGCGCAGGGGACAAGCCGCGCTTCGGTGGCGAGCGTCGCGAAGGCGAGTTCCAGCCGCGTGGCGAGCGCAACTTTGATCAACCGCGCCACGGCGCTGGGGACAAGCCGCGCTTCGGCGGCGAGCGTCGCGAAGGCGAGTTCCTGCCGCGTGGCGAGCGTAGCTTTGATAAACCGCGCGACGGCGCTGGGGATAAACCGCGTTTCGGCGGCGAGCGTCGCGAAGGCGAGTTCCAGCCGCGTGGCGAGCGTAGCTTTGATAAACCGCGCCACGGCGCTGGGGATAAACCGCGTTTCGGCGGCGAGCGCCGTGAAGGCGGCTTCCGCCGTGATGATGAGGCACAGCCGCGTACCCTGTTCGGCAAAGGCCAGCAGGAAGGCGGCGAACGCTCCGACAAGGTTGGCCGCACCGCGTTCGTGAAAACCCAGTTTCGTGCGCTGCAGGAAAACGAGCTGGCACTGTTTGCCAGCTGCCCGCGCGGCCTGGAAAAAATCCTGGCCGACGAGATCACCCAGCAAGGCGGTAGCGAGCTGCAGCTCACCGACGGCGGCATTGCCTTCATCGGCAACCGCGAAGTGATGATGCGCGTCAACCTGCATTCGCGCGTGGCCAGCCGCCTGCTGATGCAACTGAGCCAGGGCAGCTTCCGCGAGGAACGTGACATCTACGAACTGGCGCGCGCCATCGACTGGCCGGCGCTGTTCGCGGTGGGCTGCACCATCAAGGTGAACACCGATGGCCATGCGCGCCTGCGCAGCATGGACTATGTGTCGCTGCTGGTGAAGGACGCCATCTGCGACCGCTTCCGCGAAGCCTGCGGCGAGCGCCCCAGCGTGGACACCCGCCACCCGGACATGCGTATCCGCGTATTCATCTCCGGCTTCGACGTGCAGATTTACCTCGACACCAGCGGCGAAGCACTGTTCAAACGCGGCTGGCGCGAAGAAACCGGCGAGGCGCCGCTGCGCGAGAACCTGGCCGCCGGCATCCTGCTGCTGGCTGGCTACAACGGCAGCCAGCCGCTGCTGGACCCGATGTGCGGCAGCGGCACCTTCCTGGTGGAAGCTGCCGATATCGCACTGAACCGCGCCCCGGGCCGCGACCGCCACTTCGCCTTCGAGCAGCTAAGCGGCCATAACGACATCCTGTGGCACAGCGTCCGTAATGACGCCTTGCTGGCGCAACGCAAACTCGACAGCCTGCCGCTGTACGGCAACGATCGCGATCCGGAACTGGTTGCCATTGCCCGCCGCAACCTGGCTCGCGCCGAGATCGAGCAGCTGGTTACCTTGAGCTGCGGCGATGCCACCGAGTTGGCCGCACCGGCCGACAGTGGCCTGATCGTGTGCAACCCGCCGTACGGTGTACGCCTGGACGAACAGGACGCGCTGGCCGAGCTGTACCCGCTGCTGGCCACCTGGCTGAAGCGCAACTTTGCCGGCTGGCACGCGCACTTCATGACTGCAGATACCCGTTTACCGTCGCTGATGCGCCTGTCCACCAGCAGCCGCCCGCCGCTGTTCAACGGCCCGCTGGCCTGCCATGTCTACGGCTTCGAACTGGTGGCCGGCTCCAACCGCAAGGAAAAAGCGGCCGACGATAGCCAGTAGCACAATTTGTAAGCTATGGTGAAAAAGGGCGTCTCAATACGCCCTTTTCTGCATTCAAGGCCTGCCAACAGAAGCTGCCAACAGGAACTCAAGATGAACACTTCCTTTCTGTCCGCCACCGTACTGCTGATCCTGATTACCGACCCGCTGGGCAATATTCCGCTATTCATCTCGGCACTGAAAAAGGTCAAGCCGGAACGCCGCCGCAAGGTGGTATACCGCGAATGCCTGATCGCCTACATCGTGCTGCTGACCTTCATGTTCTTCGGCAAGGGCTTCCTGGAAGTGATGCACCTGACCGACGAGAGCCTGCGCGTGGCCGGCGGGGTGATCCTGTTCCTGATCGCACTGAAGATGATCTTTCCGGGGGAAGGCAGCCACAGCGCCAATCAAATCACCGGCGAGCCCTTCATCGTGCCGATTGCCGTGCCGCTGATCGCCGGCCCATCGGCCATGGCCACCGTGCTGCTGATGTCCACCCGCGAGCCGGAACGCATGCTGGAATGGATCGGCGCGCTAACGCTCACCATGCTGGTGACGCTGCTGGTATTCCTGTTCTCCGGCAAGATTCACCGCCTGCTGGGCGAACAGGCAATGACGGCGATGGAACGGCTGATGGGTCTGATCCTCACAGCCATTTCCATCGAAATGCTGCTGGGCGGCGTGGCGGCGTATATCAAGAAGCTGGCCTGATAGACAACGCCGGCCGGCAAGGAAAAACAAACGCCGCGCTCCGTTACCGGGGCGCGGCGTTTGTCCTTGATCGGTAGCAGAAACAGCCAGCCAGGCACGGCCAGCGCCTGGCTGCGGGCATCAGGCCTGCAGAGGCTCAACCCGCAGCATTGTTCGGGTCATCGTGCAGGCGTTCGTATACCGCCATGATCTCGCCCTGGGCGGCAAAGAAGGCGTCCACTACCTGCGGGTCAAAATGCTTGCCGCTTTGCTCGCGCAAAAACGCCTGCGCGTCTTCCAGCGGCCAGGCGGCCTTGTAGGGGCGTGCAGAGGTCAGCGCATCAAATACATCCGCTACCGCCACGATGCGGCCAACCAGTGGAATGGCCTCGCCTGCCAGCCCGTGGGGATAGCCACTACCATCAAATTTTTCATGGTGGGTCATGGCGATGTGATAGGCCATGTCGAGCAGCGGCGAGGCACTGCCATACAGGAACTCGGCACCACGCGCGGCATGGGTTTTCATGACCACCAGCTCGTCATCGTCCAGCCGCCCCGGCTTCAGCAGCACATTGTCTGGAATCGCGACCTTGCCGATATCGTGCATTGGCGCCGCCAGCAACAGCAGCTCCTGCTCATGCTCGTCCATACCCAACTGCCCGGCCAGAATGCGGGAGTACTGCGCCATGCGCTCCAGGTGCAGACCGGTTTCCGGGTCGCGCGATTCGGCCATGCGCGACAGTCGCATGATCAGATCCTGTGCGGCAGATTCTTTCAAGCGCCGCTGCGCCTCGCGCAGACGCAGCAGGTTCTGGATACGCGCCCGGGTTTCCGCCGGGTCCAGCGGCTTGGCCAGGAAGTCGGTCACCCCGTTTTCCAGCGCGCTCTGCCGTACCGCCTTCATATCATTGGTGGTCACCATGATGATGGGCACATCGGCGATATGCGGCAACGCACGCAGCTCCTGCACCAGCGCAATACCATCCATGCTCGGCATCATGTAATCGGTCAGGATCAGGTCTGGCTCGTGGAAGCGACTCCAGTGCAGCGCGGTTTCCGGCTCGCTCATCGACGTCACCCGGCAGCCCCCGATACGGCGCACCATATGCTCCAGCACCATCAGGTTGGTCTCGTTGTCATCCACAATCAGTACAGTCATGTCCATGCTTGGTTTCCGCTTCAGACGGGCAGGCAGCGGTAGCTGCCAGCGTTTGATATCCGCCTTGGCTGGCAGAACGTGTGGGGCGACAATGGCAATCCGGCAGGAGCCGATATTTTAATAGCCAGTATATCGAATCTAGTAGATATGAAAAAAGCCGCAATCCTCAAGGGACTGCGGCTTTTAGTATTTGGTGGCCAATCTCGGAATCGAACCAAGGACACACGGATTTTCAATCCGTTGCTCTACCAACTGAGCTAATTGGCCAAAGATCTGGTGCAGGCAAAAGTGGTGGCCAATCTCGGAATCGAACCAAGGACACACGGATTTTCAATCCGTTGCTCTACCAACTGAGCTAATTGGCCTCTTTGCTGCGCACTTGCGTGCTGCATCAGAGGGACGCATTAAAGCAGACCGGGATTTATGCGTCAAGGCTTCCCCGAAAAAAAACCGCCATAATCGACGGTTTTTTCAAATTTGCTGTTTTTTTACGCAGCATCCGGTTGCTGCGACGGGTGAGCAGCAGCGAAAGCAGGCAACGCTTCCAGTCGATCGGCAATGGCAGCCAGCAGCGGGTATGGCGCCATATCCACCGCAAAGCGCCGGGCATTGAATACCTGCGGCAGCAGACAGACATCCGCCAGCGTTGGCACGTCGCCAAAGCAATACTGCCCGGCGCTTGCGGCCAACTGTTGTTCCAGCGCGGTAAAACCGGTGGCCACCCAGTGCCGGTACCAGCTGTTGCACGCGTCTTCCGGCTGCTGCAATTCGGCCTTCAGATAGTTGAGCACACGCAGGTTGTTCAGCGGGTGAATGTCGCAGGCGATGCTTTGCGCCACCGCGCGCACCCGTGCACGTAGCACCGGTGCTGCCGGCAGCAGCGCAAGCGTGTCCGGGTAGGCTTCGTCCAGGTATTCGCAGATCGCCAGCGACTGGGTGAGCAGCGCCCCATTATCCAGCAATGCCGGCACCAGCCCTTGTGGATTCAGCGCCAGGTAATCGTCACCACGCTGCTCGCGCTTTACCAGGCTGACAGGCTGCTGTGCATAGTCCAGGCCCTTCAGGTTGAGGGCGATGCGCACCCGGTAGGCGGCGGAGGAGCGGAAATAGCCATACAGGATGCGCGGACTGTCGAGGTGGGTCATTGTGCTCTCCGTAGTATCAAAAACGTTGGCCGCAACCCACCGGCTGCGGCCAAGACTACAACGTGAATCCGGCGCATGGTGCCGGGTGGCCATGATCGTCCAAACCCTGCCACCGGCACCACGGCCGAAACTTAGTCCGCGGACAGCACGCCGCGGCGGATCTGATCTTCCTCGATCGACTCGAACAGCGCGCGGAAGTTGCCTTCACCAAAGCCTTCATTGCCCTTGCGCTGGATGATCTCGAAGAAGATCGGGCCGATCACGGTTTCGGTGAAGATCTGCAGCAGGATGCCTTCCACCGGTGCGCCATCGATCAGGATGCTGTTCTTCTGCAGGCGAGCCAGGTCTTCGCCGTGGTTCGGCACGCGCTGATCCACTTTTTCGTAGTAGGTGGCCGGCGTGTCGAGGAAGCGGGTGCCGCGCGCCTTCAGGGTTTCCACCGTAGTGTAGATGTCCTCGGTAGTCAGCGCGATGTGCTGGATACCCTCGCCGTTGTACTGCTTGAGGAATTCCTCGATCTGGCTCTTGTCGTCGGACGACTCGTTGATCGGGATGCGGATCTTGCCGCACGGACTGGTCATCGCCTTGGACACCAGGCCGGTGAGCTTGCCTTCGATGTCGAAGTAGCGGATTTCCTTGAAGTTGCCAATGTTCTCGTAGAAGCCGGCCCAGTGCTCCATATTGCCGCGGAACACATTGTGGGTGAGGTGATCGATCACCTTGAGGCCAACGCCAGCCGGATGCTGGTCCACGCCATCCAGCGGCACGAAGTCGATGTCGTAGATGTCCTTGCTGCCGTAGCGGTCAACAAAGTACAGCGCGGAACCGCCGATGCCTTCCACCGCCGGGATGTTCAACTCCATGTAGCCGATCGGGCGGGTATACGGCTTGGCACCATGTGCCAGCGCATATTCATAGGCCTTGGCGGCATCCTGCACGCGCCAGGCCATGGCGCAGGCGGATGGACCATGCTGGCCGGCAAACTCGGTGGCAGGCTGGCTCGGTTCGGCATTGAGGATGAAATTGATGTCGCCCTGGCGGAACAGGCTGACATTCTTGCTGCGATGGCGAGCAATCTCGATGAACCCCAGCGACAGGAACAGCGCCTGTAGCTTGGCAACGCCTTCGGCGTCGGGGGCGGTGTATTCGACAAACTCGAAACCGTCAGTGGCGAGCGGGTTCATCAGGTGGTGTTCCATCTTCATGCAGTTCTCCTCTGTACGGCCCACGGGGGCCTGTTGTGCCGGGTTGCCGGCCGGCAGCCAACGCGGATAGTGGGAGATGAAAATGCAACACAGCCGCCTGGCAGGAACATCACCCCGACAGCCACAGCCGGCCGAGCACGGCAGTCCCCAGACTGCCAGCACGGCGTTCTCCTCTTGTATTGCTCTACCCGGCGATCTGCTGCCACCGTAATAAATGACTGGCTATGGCTCGGTATTCTAAGTAAACTTGCCGGCAATTTTCTTGCGATATAGTGCCGAGAAAATTAAAAACCTAAAATAATATTCCAGAGCAAACCGATAATCAGGAGATAGTATGCCCATGGCTACCCTGGACAAGACCGACATCAAGATGTTGGCCGCATTGCAAGCCAATGGACGTCTGACCAACGTCGAGCTGGCTGAAAAAGTGGCCCTCTCCCCCTCCCCCTGCCTGCGCCGGCTGAAACAGCTGGAAGAATCCGGCGTGATCCGCCAGTACGTAGCCCTGCTTGAACCAGCCAAGATTGGCCTGGGCCTGCAAGCTTTCGTACGCGTATCACTGGAAAAACGCGGTGGCGGCCACCTGGAAAGCTTCATGGAAGCCGTACAGCGCTGGCCGGAGGTAGTGAACTGCTACGCCATGACCGGCGAGATGGACTACCTGCTGCAGGTGTACTTCGAGGATCTGGAGCATTTCTCCCGCTTCGTGATGGACGACCTGCTGCAGCAGTCCGGCGTGGAGGACGTGAAATCCAGTTTTGTACTGAAGGAATTCAAGAAGACCACCGCGCTGCCGATTTCACACCTGGGGCAGTAAGGAATTCGAATCCGGCAGTACGCATCACAAGGCCCGGCTTGCCGGGCCTTGTGCATTCCGCCCCCTTCTGCAATGGCTGCATCTTGTCAGCTTCAGTAATTTGGTTGACAGTTGGGCGTCAGCCTTCGCTGCCATCTTCGCGCCGAGGAAATCCGTCTTGAAGCTTGCCACCCCCCTGGGCAGGCAGCAGCTGCAGCGGGCACTGTTGTTCATTGCCCTGTTCTGCCTGCTGGTACTCAGCCTGCAACTGTATCTGGGCCACCGCAGCAGGCAACAGCTGCTGGTCAACCTGCCGCAGCGCATCGAACAGCAAGTCATGCCGCTGCTGGCGCAAAGCGTCTGGGATGTAGACCAGGCCGCCACCCGCGACCTGCTGCAGAACCTGTTGCAGCAGGAAGGCATCAGCCAGCTTAGCCTGCGCAATAACCAGGGCGCGGTGCAACTGGAGATTGGCAACCGCAATGCAATCACCCATGTGGTGGAGCTGCCGGTGCAATCGGCCCGTACCGGCGACCAGCCACTGGGACAGCTGCGCATCGGCCTGTCTCTTTCCATGCTGGAACAGCAGCTGTGGCAGGAATGCCTGCTTAGTCTGCTGGTGCTGCTGCTCGGGCTGGGAGGGTTGGCCGCAATCAACCACCACTTCCTGCGGCGGCAGGTACTGCGGCCCTTGCAGCAACTGCAGGACAGACTCAAATTGCGCCAACCCGCCAGCGACGGCGAGCAGGATGAATTACAGCAGCTGTCCAGCTCGCTACAGCAGCTGCAACAACTGCAGCATGACTACGAGCATAGCCACCAGCAGCAGGAACGGGAGCTAGCCAGACACCGCGACCACCTGGCCGAACTGGTTGCCATGCGCACCGCCGAACTGGAGCACCTGATCCGCTTCCAGCACCTGATTTCCGAACTGTCCACCCGCTTCATCCACCTGCCGCTAGCCGAGCAGCATCAGGCCATCGCCAGCGCACTGGAGCGCATCGGCACCCTACTGGAAGTAGACCGCTGCTACCTGTTTCGCGTCACCCCGGAGCTGACCATTCACGACAACCAGGAATGGTGCGCATCCGGCATCAGTAGCACAGCGGCCTTCTACGAAAACTACCCGATCGCCGAATCGCAGTGGTTCATTCCACAGCTGCAGCGCCAGCAGTTGCAGGCCTTTTCCAGCCTGGAGGAGATTCCACCGGAAGGGCACCAGGAACGCCAGCAGTTTGCCGCCCACGGCATCCAGAGCATCGCCGTAGTTACCCTGGCACAACAACGCCAGCTATTGGGCTTCTTTGGCTGTGACGTAGTGACACGACCACGCCAGTGGCTGGACAAGGAACTGTCGCTGCTGCGTCTGGTAGGAGAAATGCTCAGCAACGTGCTACTGCGCAAGCAACAGATGGAAGAGCTGGATGCGACCCAGCACGCCCTGTCGCGCGCCAACGAAAAACTGGAAGGCATCGCCAACACCGACGGCCTCACCGGACTGGCCAACCGGCGCCTGTTCGATCTGCGCAAACAACAGGAATTTGCCGCTGCCTGTGCGCTGAAGCAGGAGCTGTCGGTGCTGCTGATCGACGTAGACCTGTTCAAGGCCTACAACGATTGCTTCGGCCACCTGGAGGGAGACCAGTGCCTGCGGCAGCTGGCCAGCGAACTGGCACAGCAGTTCCAGCTGGAAGCGCAGCTGGTGGCCCGTATCGGCGGCGAGGAGTTCGCCGTGCTGCTGCCACACCTGTCGGCCAACGAGGCCACCCTGTTGGCCGAAGGCCTGCGACAACGCATCTGGCAATTGGCCATTCCGCACATGGCCTCGCCGGTATCCACGCATGTCACCGTCAGCATCGGGGTTGCCAGCCTGGATCGCCACCGCCACGACAGCATCGACGATCTGCTGGCCGAGGCCGACAGCCGACTGTATGAAGCCAAGCACCAAGGCCGTAACCGGGTAGTTGGCCCGCAAGCAGCTCGCTGAGTACCAACTCGCTGAGTACCAATAAGACAAGGGCCCGACAGTCGTCGGGCCCTTGTCATACCATCCAGCCGGCATTACGGTTTTTTAACTGGCGCCACCGCCGGCTTGGCCGCGGCAGCTGGCGCTGCCACCCCACCACTGACAACCAGTTCCGTTTTCATTTTTTCCAGCATCTTGGGGCCGATACCCGGCACCTTCTCCAGATCGGCATACACCTTGAACGGCCCATTCTTGCTGCGATAATCCACAATCGCCTTGGCCTTCACCGGCCCAAGGCCTTTAACCGCTTCCAGTTGCTGCGCGGTTGCCGTATTCACATTCACCACGGCCCAGGCAGATAGCGAAAAAAACAGCGCACATAATGCAGCTAGCAATTTGTTCATGGCACACGCTCCTGTCTTCAAGATCACAACACAAGGGAGCAGGCACTATGACGAGAAACTAGAATCTGTTTAAAAAGAATTGCAGCACCACCTTGCTACCGATATAGCCAATTAGCAACAGTGCAAAGCCCGCCAGTGTCCAGCGAATGGCGATTCGGCCGCGCCAGCCATGCAACTTGCGACCAAGCAGCAGCCCGCCGAATACCAGCCAGGACAGCACGGCAAACACCACCTTGTGATTCAGCGGCACCACATGCCCGAACACTTCCTCGGCAAAAAACACCCCGCTGATCAGGCTCAGGGTCAGCAGCACAAAGCCGGTACCCAGAGTCTGGAACATCAGGTTTTCCAGCACCAGCAGCGGCGGCATGCGCCTGGCCAGTGCGAAGCGGTGTTCATGCAGCGCCTTTTCCTGCAGCAGCATCAAAATTGCCAGCAGCGCGCCAATCGCGAACAGGCTGTAGGCCAGCAGGGAAATCAACAGGTGCAGGATGAAGGCCGGGTTGTCCACCGGATACAGCGTGTGAGGCAATGGCAGCACTTCCGACAGCAACACGCCAATGGCGGCCAGCGGTACCAGGAACACCTGCAGGCCATCCATGCGCGCGAAATAACTGCCGGTCCAGAAGATCAGCAGCATGATCCAACCCAGCAGCGACAGCACCGTCCCCAGCCCCATGCTCAGTGCGCCAAAATGGGCCACCGGCAGCGTCAACACCAAGGCATGCAGCGTCAGCAGCACCCCCAGCAGGAAATGCTCGCGCTGCGGCTGCCGCGGCCATGACGAAATGCCACGCCAATGACCGATGAAATGCCAGGACAGCCCGAGGTAACCGGACACCAGCAAAATGACCAAAATCAACAGGATGCCACTCATCTGATTGGGGGGAAGTGCCACGCCGGGAGCCCGGGACGTGGTAAAATGGACGATTGCAGAAGTCTACACCAAGCGGAATGCACTTGGCAGACCATAAGGACACCCCATGCTTGACAACCTTTCCTCACGCCTCACCGGTGCGCTGAAAACCTTGCGCGGTCAGGCGCGGCTTAGCGAAACCAATATCCAGGACGCGCTGCGCGAAGTACGCATGGCGCTGCTGGAGGCCGACGTGGCGCTGCCCGTGGTCAAAACCTTTATCGCCAACGTCAAGGAACGCGCGCTGGGCCAGGAAGTACTGGGCAGCCTGACGCCGAGCCAGGCCATGATCGGCGTGGTGAACGAAGAGCTGGTCAAGCTGATGGGCGACAAGAACGACGCCCTGAACCTGGCCGCAGTGCCACCCGCCATCATCCTGATGGCAGGTTTGCAGGGCGCCGGCAAAACCACCACCGTGGGCAAGCTGGCCAAGCTGCTGAAAGAGACGCAGAAGAAAAAGGTGCTGGTGGTTTCTGCCGACGTATACCGTCCGGCCGCCATCCAGCAGCTGCAAATGCTGGCCGAGCAGGTGGGCGTGGAGTGGTTCCCGTCCGATGGTAGCCAGAAGCCGGAAGACATCGCCCGCGCAGCCGTGGACCATGCCAAGCGCCACTTCTTTGATGTGCTGATGGTGGATACCGCCGGCCGCCTGGCCATCGACGACGCCATGATGGCCGAGATCAAGGCGCTGCACGCCTGCCTGAACCCGATCGAAACCCTGTTCGTGGTAGACGCCATGCAGGGCCAGGATGCGGTGAACACCGCCCAGGCCTTCAACGAGGCGCTGCCGCTTACCGGCGTGATCCTCACCAAGATGGACGGCGACTCGCGTGGCGGCGCCGCACTGTCGGTACGTCACATCACCGGCAAGCCGATCAAGTTCATCGGCGTGGGCGAAAAGGTAAGCGGCCTGGAGCCGTTCCACCCGGACCGCCTGGCGGGCCGTATTCTCGGCATGGGTGACGTACTGTCGCTGATCGAGGACGTGCAGAAGGGTATCGACGAGGAAGAAGCGGCCAAGATGGCCAAGAAGCTGAAGTCCGGCAAGGGCTTCGACCTCGAAGATTTCAAGAGCCAGATGCAGCAGATGAAGAAGATGGGCGGCATGACCAGCATGCTGGAGAAGATGCCGGGCGAAATCGGCCAGCTGGCCAAGGGCGTGCAGGGTGCCGAGGCGGAAAAATCCATGCGCCGCATCGAAGGCATCATCAACTCCATGACCATGGCGGAACGCCGCAAGCCAGAGCTGATCAAGGCCAGCCGCAAGCGCCGCATTGCCGCCGGCTCCGGCGTCAGCGTGCAGGAAGTGAACAAGTTGCTGGCCCAGTTCGAGCAAATGCAGAAAATGATGAAGATGTTCTCGTCCAAGGGCGGCATGTTCAAGATGCTCAAGGGCCTCAAGGGCATGAAAGGCATGCTGCCGGGCATGTAAGCCAACTCGAACGGGCGTTGCATACGCCCGTTTTTTACGCACTGTTTTCGCCGATACCATGCAATACGACGTAATTGTCCTGACCGATCACGAACTATTGGCCCTGAACGAGGCTGACTGGTACAGCCGCCAGGTGCACACCGAAGACGGCCTGGTGCTGCAGGCGCTGGAAAAGCTCGGCCTCAAGGTTGGCCGCAAGGACTGGGCCGACCCTGATTTCGACTGGGCCGACTGCCGCAGCGCGGTGTTCCGCACTACCTGGGACTACTTCCACCGCTTCGGCGAATTCGCACCCTGGCTGGCGCGTGTCAGCCAGACCACCCGCCTGTTCAACGAAGCGGCGCTGATCCACTGGAACATCGACAAGCACTACCTGGGCGCGCTGGCAGAAAAAGACGTCAACATCGTGCCCACGGTCTATATCGAACGTGGCGATGCGCGTTCGCTGGCCCATATCGTGGCCGAAACCGGCTGGGATGAGGTGATCCTCAAGCCGGCGGTTTCCGGCTCAGCGCGCCACACCTACCGTTTTGCCGCCACCGACAGCGAGCAGCACGAATGCGTGTTCGGCGAGCTGATCGAGCAGGAAGCGATGATGCTGCAGCCGTTCCAGCGCAACATCCTGGAACAGGGCGAGCTATCGCTGATGATCATCGACGGCAAATACACCCACGCCATCCGCAAGACCGCCAAGGCTGGTGACTTCCGCGTGCAGGACGACCACGGCGGTACCGTGCACCGTTACGAGGCAAGTGCCGACGAGATTCTGTTCGCCGAGGCTGCCGTGGCGGCGGTGCCATTCGACGTGCTGTACGCCCGCGTGGACCTGATCCGCGACAACGATGGCGCGCTTGCCATCATGGAACTGGAAATGATCGAGCCGGAGCTGTTCTTCCGCTTCTGCCCGAGCGCTGCCGATACCCTGGCCAGCGGCATTGCCCGCCGCCTGCAGGCATAAGATTCCGCAGATTTCGTTTTTATTTGAAGCAACCGGCCAGCCCCGCTGGCCAGCAACCTGGAAGCACTGAGTGATGAACCTGACCACGCTGACCGCCCTCTCCCCGCTCGACGGCCGCTACTCCGGCCAAGCCGAAGCGCTGCGCGACATTTTCTCCGAATACGGCCTGATGAAAGCCCGTATCAAGGTAGAGCTGGAATGGCTGAAAATGCTGGCCGCAGAACCGGGCATCGAGGAAGTGAAGCCGTTCTCCGAGGCCACCATCCGCGAGATCGACGACGTGATCGCCAACTTCTCCGTACAGCACGGCGAAGAAGTGAAAGCCATCGAAGCACGCACCAACCATGACGTGAAGGCCATCGAGTACTGGCTGAAAGAGCGTCTGTCCGGCAACCCGGAAGTCATGGCCGCCAGCGAGTTCATCCACTTCGCCTGCACCTCCGAAGACATCAACAACCTCAGCCACGCGCTGATGCTGAAAACCGCGCGCAACACCGTGATGCTGCCGGGCCTGGATGAAGTCATCGGCAAGCTGTCCACCCTGGCGCACGAGCTGGCTGCGGTACCGATGATGAGCCGCACCCACGGCCAGCCGGCCACCCCGTCCACCATGGGCAAGGAACTGGCAAACGTGGTGTACCGCCTGAAGCGCCAGCGCGAGCAACTGGTGAAGCAGGAAATCCTCGGCAAGATCAACGGCGCGGTAGGCAACTACAACGCCCACATCGTGGCCTACCCGGGCGTGGACTGGGAAAGCTTGGCCGACCGTTTCGTTACCGGCCTGGGTCTGACCTTCAACCCGTACACCATCCAGATCGAACCGCACGACTACATGGCCGAGCTGTACCAGCAACTGTCGCGCATCAACACCATCCTGATCGACCTGGACCGCGACGTGTGGGGCTACATCTCTCTGGGCTACTTCAAGCAGAAAGTAAAGAAGGACGAAGTGGGCAGTTCCACCATGCCGCACAAGGTGAACCCGATCGACTTCGAAAACTCGGAAGGCAACCTGGGCCTGGCTAACGCCGTACTGGGCCACCTGGCCGAGAAGCTACCGCTGTCCCGCTGGCAGCGTGACCTGACCGACTCCACCGTGCTGCGCAATATGGGCGTGGGCTTCGGCTACACCCTGCTGGGCTTCAAGGCGCTGATGAAGGGTCTGAACAAGCTGGAACTCAACCCGGCGATGCTGGCTTCCGATCTGGACGCCACCTGGGAGCTGCTGGCCGAGCCGATCCAGACCGTAATGCGCCGCTACGGCGTACCCAACCCGTACGAGCAGCTGAAAGAGCTGACCCGCGGCAAGGATGGCATCACCCGCGACACCCTGGCTGCCTTCATCAAGGGCCTGGAAATTCCGGAAGCAGAAAAAGCCCGCCTGCTGGAACTGACTCCGGCCGGTTACGTGGGCAAGGCCGAGGAACTGGCACGCCGCATCTGAACGTTGGCCGCAAGCTAAAACAAAAGCCACCGCAAGGTGGCTTTTTCATTGCTGGATCACGACTACCGTACTTCACCAATTCGGCGAGGCAGAAATGAAAAAGCCGCAAGCAAATGCTTGCGGCTTTCAGAAACTTGGTTGCGGGGGCAGGATTCGAACCTACGACCTTCGGGTTATGAGCCCGACGAGCTACCAGACTGCTCCACCCCGCGTCAGAGAGAACACATATTAGCCGACTGTAAGTTTCGCGTCAAGCTTTTTATACAGACCAATCCACCAGGCCCCAGAACCAGGTTGCCAGGATCAGCAAACCAAAGGCAATGCGGTACCAGGCGAACACCTCATAACTGTGATTGCCGACAAAGCGCACTAGCGTGCGCACCGCCAGCATGGCACTGAAAAACGCAGCCACGAAGCCCGCCGCGAACATCGGCAACTCACCCAGCGACAACAGCTCGCGGTGCTTGTAAAGGTCGTATACCGTAGCAGCGAACATGGTGGGGACCGCGAGGAAGAAGGAAAACTCAGCCGCCACCTTGCGATCGAGCCCGATGAAGATGCCGCCGATGATGGTGGCACCGGAACGCGATGTCCCCGGAATCATAGCCACCACCTGGGCCAGACCGACTTTCAGAGCATCCCGCCAGCCAATGTCATCCACGCTATGCACCCGTGCCACATGCTGGCGGCGCTCGGCAAACAGAATGATCAGCCCGCCCAGCACCAGCGCGGTAGCCACACTCACGGGATTGAACAGGTACAGCTTGATCTGCTTGATGAACAGCAGCCCCATCACCGCCGCCGGCAGGAATGCCACCAGCAGGTTGGCCGCAAAGCGCTGGGCCTGTGGCTCGCTGCCCAGCCCTTTCAGCACCGAGAGGAAGCGCTCACGATACAGGAACAGCACCGCGAGAATCGCGCCGAACTGGATGGCGATCTCGAAAACCTTGCCATCGTTCTGAAAGCCGATCAGATCGCCCACTACGATCAGGTGGCCGGTACTGGAGATCGGCAAGAACTCGGTAAGGCCCTCTACCAGGCCCAGCAACAGGGCCTTGCCCAGTAACAACGCATCCACTTGTTTCCCTTTCCAAAATAATTTCAGGCCGCCATCGGCGGCCTGAGCAATGAGCATCGGGCGGATTATTTACCGCGCGCCTTGATGATCAGCTCATCTACCACTTTCAGCAGCTGGGCCGGCTCGGCTGCCTTGGCTGCGTACTTGCCTGCCACCACGATGGTCGGCGTACCCTGGATCGCGTAGTCCCTGGTCATCTGGCTGGCCCGCGCCACCTGCGCATTCATGCCAAAGGATTTGTATACCTGCATGAAGGCCTTGGTATCCAGGCCCTTCTGCGCTGCCAGGAATTTGCCCAGCTCGGCTTCGTCAGCCAGGTTCACATGCTGCTGCACCATGGCGGTAAGAGCAGGCGCATGCAGACGCTCCAACGTATTGGTGGTCTTGAAAGTGGCAAACAAACGCGCCAGCGGCTCCATCTGCTGCCCCCACACGATCTGTTCACGGCGGAACTGCACATCCTTGGGCAGTTTCTTCGACCAGGCGGCAATGGAAGGCTCAAGATTGAAGCAATGGATGCAGTGATAAGAGAAGAACTCGATCACCTCGACCTTGCCCGCTGGCGTAGGCTGTGGCTTGGCCAACAGTACGTAATCCTTACCTTCGACAATCGCGGCCTGCACAAAACTGCTGGCAGCCATCAGTACGGCGAACAACCATTTTTTCATGTTTATCTTTCGTTTCACTTAACAGGGAGTTTCACCACGGAGACTTCAATGCCCTCCTGGCGCAGCTTGCCACGCACACTGTCCAGTTCGTCCTGCCGCTCGAACGGGCCGATACGAACCCGGTGCATCAAGCCTTTGTCAGCAACATTGAGCGACTGGATCTTGGCTTCGACCCCCATCAGGGCCAGCCTTGCCTTCATATTGTCGGCATCGCTTTCAGACTGGAAGGCTCCAGCCTGCAGGAAAAACCGCTGACCGGCACTATTCGAGCCGGAGGCAGCATCGGCAGTTCCCTTATCGGGCACCGGAACGGCATCTTGCTGGCCGGGCAGAATCTTGTAGAAATCAAACCGCTGGCCATCGGCATCAAGCGGCGCAGTGGCCGCCGGACTGGCGGGCTTGCGGCCAACCGGTGCGGACGCCGGCTGGGGAGCACTCTCAGGCTTGACCTGCGGAGAAGCCGGCTGCACGGTAGCCAGCTTGCCACCGGGTTCCAGCAATTCTGCCTCTGGCAGCGACGCTGTCTGCTTGCCCTGCAAGCGCTCCAGATTGGTAAATGGAGTGGCCGAGCGGCTCAGGTACATGGAGGCGGCGATGGCGATGCCGACACCTACAATCAGGCCAACAATGATGCCCGCCATCATGCCGCCACCGCCTGCTTTGCGGGACGACGACGCACGACTTCCGCGCGCATTTTTATGATCTTTATTACTCATATCACCCGCTAATCAGCGTTTATTCCAAACTGTCATTCTTGCTTGCCAAAATTGGTCAGCCCTCTACGGAACTGTACCGCCTGCAGCAAATGCTGCCGCCCCACTACGTCTTCCTGCTGCAAATCGGCCAGCGTCCTGGCCACCCGCAATACCCGATGGTAGGCACGGGCGGACAGCGCCAGTTTTTCCAGCAGCTGGTTCAGATACTCCCGCTGCTCTGCCGGCACGGCACAAACGGCGTCCAGCTCGGCCACCGACAATGCGGCATTGGCCTTGCCCTGCCGCTGCAATTGCCGCTCGCGTGCACACACCACCCGCTGCTGCACTACGGCGCTACTGTCACCGGCAGGCTGTTGCTGCAATTCGGCCAACGGCAGGCTGCCCACCTCGACCATCAGATCGAACCGGTCCAGCAAGGGGCCTGATATTTTAGCGCGATATCGTGCGACTTGTTCAGGCGTACAGCGGCAAGCCTTGCGTGCATGCCCCAGAAAACCGCAGGGGCAAGGGTTCATCGCTGCCAATAATTGAAAGCGGGCGGGAAAGGTCACCTGCCGTGCAGCCCGCGAGATATGGATTTCGCCGGTTTCCAGAGGTTCCCGCAGCACTTCCAGCACCTTGCGGTCGAACTCCGCCAGCTCGTCCAGAAACAGTACCCCATGGTGTGCCAGCGTAATCTCCCCCGGCCGGGGGTCGGAGCCACCGCCGACCAGCGCCACCGCCGAAGCGGTATGGTGCGGATGACGGTATGGGCGGCATCCCCAGTTGGCCGCAGCAAAGCCGGCACCACTCAACGATAAGGCAGCCGCGCTTTGCAGCGCCTCATCCGGAGCCATAGGAGGCAGCAGGCCTGGCAATCTTGCGGCCAACATCGACTTGCCGGTACCGGGTGGCCCCTGCAACAACAGGTTGTGGCAACCTGCAGCGGCGATCTCCAGCGCCAGTTTGGCCGCGCCCTGTCCGCGCACGTCTTGCAGGTCCGGGTAGTGCACACTGGAGACCTGCCGGCCGGGGTCCTGCAGGCAGCGAGGCAGCGGCGCCAGCCCAGCCAGATGGGCGCAGACTTCAGCCAGGGTATCCGCCGCGTAGATTTCCACATCCGGCACCAGCGCAGCCTCCTCGGCACTCTGGCGCGGCAGGATGAACTTGCGCCCACTGCCACGCGCGGCGGCCACCATCGCCAGCGCCCCACGCACCGGACGCAACTCGCCGCTGAGCGCCAACTCGCCTGCCAGCTCGTAGTCGGCCAGCGCCTGCGCCGGCAGCTGCCCAGCCGCTGCCAGCAGCGCCACCGCTATCGGCAGATCAAAACGGCCAGACTCCTTGGGCAGATCTGCCGGAGCCAGATTGACAGTGATGCGCCGCGCTGGAAACTCAAAGCCTGACTGCAGCAGCGCAGCTCGCACGCGCTCCCGGCTTTCCTTGACTTCCGTATCCGGCAAACCTACCAAGGTAAACGCCGGCAGGCCATTGGCCAGGTGAGCTTCGACGGCAACCTCTTGCGCAGCCACGCCGGCCAGTGCGCGACTGAGGCAGACGGCGAAGCTCATCGGCGTCAGCTTTGCGGCTCGGTATCGCCCGCTTCGGGCGCCGCTGCGGCTGCAGGCGGGTTGAACTGGGCTTCCAGCTGTGCAAGCCGGCTTTCCATGGCCGTCAGCTGGGCACGTGTCTGTGCCAGCACTTCCTGCTGAATATCAAATTCTTCGCGCGTCACCAGGTCCATGCGGCTGAAGGTAGCCGCCATCATGGCCTTGATGTTTTTCTCCAGATCCTTTGCCGGGCTGGCGGCGATGGTTTCGCTGATCTTGTTGCTGATTTCGTCGAACAGTTTCTGGCTGAACATGGCGTGACCTTGACTATGTCATGAAGGGGGCTTTGAGTTTAGCAAAAACCCTCTGGCACTGCACAAACACTCCTTGCACCAATGCGACGCAAGACTTGCGGCCAGCGTGGTGCATGGTGCAGGCAAAAGCCGAGAGCATGCACCATAAACAGTTATCCAATTGAAAAATAAAGAAAACTATAGCTGGCACACTTCATGCATAGGCAGGCATGTCTCTCCAACCACGCGCCATCAGGCATCTTTACATGAGGAATCGCCATGAAACTGGTCAGTGCCATTATCAAGCCGTTCAAGCTTGACGAAGTGCGGGAAGCGCTCTCCGCAATCGGAGTTCAAGGGATCACCGTCACTGAAGTGAAAGGTTTCGGCCGCCAGAAGGGCCACACCGAGCTCTATCGCGGAGCAGAATACGTCGTGGACTTCCTGCCCAAGGTCAAACTGGAAATCGCCATTGCCAACGAGCTACTCGACCAGGTGGTGGAAGCTATCGAAAACGCAGCCCGTACCGGCAAGATCGGCGATGGCAAGGTCTTCGTTTTCGATCTGGAGCAGGTTGTACGCATTCGTACCGGCGAAACCGGTGCCGACGCCGTCTAACAGCAAAGATCAAGAGCGATAGAGGGAACCTGAGTATGAACAAGAAACTGTTTGCTGCGGCCGGCGCCATCGCGCTGGCGACTGCTCTCCCCGCCCTGGCCGACGGCGCCCCCACCCTGGTGGCCACCAGCACCATCAGTGCTGGTGATACCGCCTGGATGATGACCTCCACGGCCCTGGTACTGTTCATGACCATTCCGGGTCTGGCATTGTTCTATGCCGGCATGGTGCGCAAGAAGAACGTACTGGCCACCCTGATGCAGAGCTTTGCCATCTGTGCAGTCATGACCGTGCTGTGGACCATCGTCGGCTACAGTCTGGCCTTCTCCCCGGGCAACAGCCTGATCGGCGGCCTGGACCGACTGTTCCTGGATGGCATGCTGTACCTGAAGGATGCCGGCAAACTCACCGTGCACCCGCTGGCTGCCACCATCCCGGAAGCAGTATTCATGATGTTCCAGATGACCTTTGCCATCATCACCCCGGCCCTGATCACCGGCGCATTTGCCGAACGCATGAAGTTCTCCTCCATGCTGGTCTTCATGGTGCTGTGGTCGCTGATCGTCTACGTACCGGTAGCTCACTGGGTATGGGCGCCGGGCGGCTGGATGTTTGATCATGGCGTACTGGACTTCGCCGGCGGCACCGTGGTGCACATCAACGCCGGTATCGCCGGCCTGGTCGCAGCCCTGGTACTGGGCAAACGTGTCGGCTTTGGCCGTGAAGCCATGCCGCCGCACAATCTGGTGCTGACCCTGGTGGGTGCCTCCATGCTGTGGGTGGGCTGGTTCGGCTTCAATGCCGGCTCCGCTGTTGCCGCCGATGGCCGTGCCGCCATGGCCATGGTTGCCACGCAGGTCGCCACCGGTATCGCGGCACTGGGCTGGATGGCCGCGGAATGGATCGTCAAGGGCAAACCGTCGGTACTGGGCATTGTGTCCGGCGCGGTGGCAGGCCTGGTGGCCATCACCCCGGCAGCCGGTTTTGTCGACGCCAAGGGCGCGCTGGTAATCGGCCTGGTAGCCGGCGTGGTGTGCTACTGGAGCGCCACCAGCCTGAAACATCTGCTTAAGTACGATGATTCGCTGGATGCTTTCGGCGTGCACGGTGTTGGCGGCATCATCGGCGCCCTGCTCACCGGCGTATTCGCGGTAAAAGAGATTGGCGGCGTGGAAGGCGATATCGTGGTACAGGCAATTGGCGTGGTTGCCACCGCGGCCTACTGCGGCATCATCACCTTCATCCTGCTGAAGATCGTGGATGCCATCATGGGTCTGCGCGTCAACGAGGAAGAAGAGCGCGAAGGCCTGGATGTGGTACTGCACGGCGAACGTGTGGAGTAATACAGCCTGCGGCCAACCCCGGTTGGCCGCAGTACATGACAAAGCCCCCGCAATTGCGGGGGCTTTGTCATTGGCGCAATGTTCAGCGTCGGCCGGGAAAGGTAATGACCTTGGCACCCTTGCCCTCCGCTGCCGGGTCGGCAGTGGGCTCGACTTCCGCCGGGCGGGCCGGCGGTTCCGCACGGCTGCTCAGCGCTTCCAGCTCGAAGCCCATGCCCTCGCCGGATTCGCGGGCAAAGATGGACAGCACATTGCCCACCGGAATCCAGATTTCACGCGACACACCGCCAAAACGGGCAGCAAACGACAACCACTCGTTATCGATCTGCAGCCCCTGGGTGGCGGAGTAGGCAACGTTCAGCACGATTTCGTTATTCTTCACAAACTCCATCGGTACCTGCACGTTCTCATCCACCCATACCACGAGATACGGGGTTTGCCCCTGGTCGGTACACCACTGGTGAATGGCACGGATGAGATAGGGCCTGGTGCTGACTGTCATGGCGATTCCTTACTTGCGCATGGCCTTTTCGGCCGGAGTCAGCGAATCGATGAACGACTGACGCTGGAACAGACGCTCCGCGTACTTGAGAATCGGCGCGGCATTCTTGCCCAGGTCGATACCGTAATGCTCCAGGCGCCACATCAGCGGGGCAATCGCCACATCGATCATGGAGAAGTCGTCACCCAGCATGAACTTCTGCTTGGCAAAGATCGGGGCAATGGTCACCAGACCATCACGAATCGCTTCGCGCGCCCTGGTCGCTTCCTTACCGGTAGCGCCGGCTTCCATGGTCTTCACATTCACGAACAGTTCCTGCTCGAAACGGAACAGGAACAGGCGGGCACGAGCACGCATCACCGGATCAGCCGGCATCAGCTGCGGGTGCGGGAAGCGCTCGTCGATGTATTCATTGATGATGTTGGATTCGTGCAGGATCAGGTCGCGCTCTACCAGCACCGGAACCTCGTTGTACGGGTTCATTACGGCGAGGTCTTCCGGCTTGTTCAGCACGTCCACATCAATAATCTCGAAATCCATGCCTTTTTCGTACAACACGATACGGCAGCGCTGGCTGAACGGGCAGGTGGTTCCGGAATAGAGTGTCATCATGGTGAACGGATTTCCTTCTTGTCGGCGACAATTGATGAAATAACAGGCAATTTTAGCACTTTCGCCAGTCCAATAGCCAATAAAATTACATAAGTCAATGATTACAAAAAGAAAAAGCGGGGTTTTCACCCCGCTTTTCTACTTGCTAACCTGAATGATCAATGCAGGTCTTTCCAGTAGGCCTTCTTCAGGAAGTAAGCAAACGGCAGCAGCAGCAGGAACAGGTACATCAGTACCACGTAACCGATCTGGTGACGCTTCACCTGTGCCGGCTCGCCGACATACACCAGGAAATTGGTCAGGTCGGCCATGCGCTTGTCGAACTCGGCGGTATTGGCCTTGCCGTTCTCCAGCTTGGTCAGGCTACCGGCCTTCACCAGTTCCAGCTTGTGCTCTTCATGACCTTCGGCATTCTTCTCGGTCTTCAGCACCTGCTCGCCTTGCCATTGCCACAGGATGTGCGGCATGCCCACCTTGTCGAACACCAGGTTGTTCCAGCCGGTCGGACGCGTGTCGTCACGGTAGAAACCACGCAGGTAGCCATACAGGTAGTCGGCACCGCGCGAACGGGCAATCACCGACAGATCTGGCGGCGTAGCACCAAACCAGCCCTTGGCATCCTTCTTGTCCATGGCGATGTTCATCGGCTCGCCAATCTTGTCGGTGTTCAGCATCAGATTGCTCTTGATCTGCTCTTCCGACAGGCCGATGTCAGTCAGACGGTTGTAGCGCATCGCGCTGGCCGAATGGCAGGACAGGCAGTAATTGACGAAGATCTGCGCACCACGCTGCAGGCTCTCGGTGTCCTGAATGTTGATCGGAGCCTTTTCCAGCGCCGGACCTTCCGATGCGGCCAACGCACCGGCAGCCGGTACCAGGAGGGCAACCGCGGCAATCAGTTGACGAATGGTCTTGTTCATATTGCCCCCTCTATCAGATGAATTTCGCAAACAGGGTAGCAGCCACCACGGTCACCGCCACCAGCACCAGGAAACGTACCTGACGCGCCGGGGTGCTCATGGTTACACGGGTCGGAACCGGCGTGCTGCCAATGTCGTTCTTGGTGTAGAACGGCATGCCCAGGAAGAATGCGAAGTAGATGACGGAGAACAGCTGTGCCACCACGGTACGCAGGTTGGTGGACGGCAGCGCGCCCAGAATACCCAGACCGATGAAGGCAATGATGAACAGCACCAGCATGAACTTGAACTTGGGACCACGGTAACGGATCGACTTCACCGGCGACTTGTCCAGCCACGGCAGGAAGGCAATCAGCACCACGGCAGCACCCATGGCCAGCACGCCCCATACCTGGGTACCGGCAAAAGACGGTACCGCACGCAGGATCGCGTAGAACGGGGTGAAGTACCATACCGGAGCAATGTGCGGCGGAGTCTTCAGCGGGTCAGCCTGGTCGAAGTTCGGGTGCTCCAGGAAGTAGCCCCCCATCTCCGGGGCAAAGAACACGATGCCAGAGAACACGATCAGGAATACCGCCACACCCAGCACATCCTTAACGGTGTAGTACGGGTGGAACGGAATGCCGTCCAGCGGCTTGCCATCTTCGCCCTTCAGCTTCTTGATCTCGACGCCATCCGGGTTGTTGGAGCCCACTTCGTGCAGCGCGATCAGGTGAGCCACGACCAGAGCCAGCAGGATCAGCGGAATGGCGATCACATGCAGCGCGAAGAAGCGGTTCAGGGTAGCGTCGCCCACCACGAAGTCACCACGGATGAATACCGACAGGTCCGGGCCGATCACCGGGATGGAAGCAAACAGGTTCACGATCACCTGCGCGCCCCAGAACGACATCTGGCCCCACGGCAGCAGGTAGCCCATGAAGGCTTCCGCCATCAGCAGCAGGAAGATCAGCGTGCCGAAAATCCACACCAGTTCACGCGGCTGCTTGTAGGAACCGTAGATCAGGCCACGGAACATGTGCAGGTATACCACCACGAAGAACATGGAGGCGCCGGTAGAGTGCATGTAACGGATGATCCAGCCGCCCGCCACATCACGCATGATGTATTCGACCGAAGCGAACGCCACCGGGATACCTGCGCCATTCAGCGTGGCATCCGGCTTGTAGTTCATGGTGAGGAAAATACCGGTAACGATCTGGATCACCAGCACCAGCAGTGCCAGAGAACCGAAGAAGTACCAGAAGTTGAAGTTCTTTGGTGCGTAATACTCGGTGACGTGCTCCTTCATCATCGAAGACAGCGGGAAGCGGTCGTCTACCCAGTTCAGGATTTTCTGTCCTTTGCTCATGTTCGCTCCTCGCTTATTTGTCTTCGCCGATCAGCAGGCGAGTATCGGCCAGGTACTTGTGCGGCGGGATGACCAGGTTGGCCGGCGCCGGCACACCACTGTACACGCGAGCGGCCAGGTCAAACTTGGAGCCGTGACACGGACAGTAGAAGCCACCCACCCACTTCGGACCCAGGTCGGCCGGCGCGATGTCCGGACGGTGGGTCGGAGAACAGCCCAGGTGGGTACAGATACCCACCGCCACCAGCACTTCCGGCTTGATGGAGCGATGCTTGTTCTTGCAGTACGCGGGCTGGTCGGACGCCTCGGAGGACGGGTCCAGCAAATCACCTTCGATGGTTGCGAGGTTCTTGAGCTGCTCCGGGGTACGGGACAGTACCCATACCGGCTTGCCGCGCCATTCGACGTTGATCTTCTGGCCCGGCTCCAGCTTGCTGATATCCACTTCAACCGGCGCACCAGCAGCCTTGGCACGCTCAGACGGCGCAAAGCTCATCAAAAACGGCACAGCCACACCGGCCGCCGCCACACCACCAACCGCGCTGGTGGCCACCGTCAGAAAGCGACGGCGCCCCGCATCAACGTGTTGTTCACTCATTACAGTCATCCTCAAACGTGGAAACCGAGCTCTAAACTTAAAACTTTACAATTCTACCCGAATCCAAGATGGAACTTGAAGCGCATATGCGTCAAATTGCCTTAATTGCAGTATGGATTTGTCGTCAAACCGGGTTGAACAGATCGACGAAGTCAACCTCCAGACCATGTGTGGAGGCCAGCCATTCACCCAGAGCTTTTACACCATAGCGTTCCGTGGCGTGATGACCTGCCGCAAAAAACGTGACGCCATACTCTTCCGCCAGGTGATGGTTCTGCTCCGATGCCTCCCCGGTGATGAAGGCATCCACCCCCAACGCAATCGCCTGCTCGAAATAGCCCTGCGCCCCACCAGTACACCAGGCCAGGCGGCGAATCTCGCGTTGCGCCGGCCCCAGCAGCAAGGGCTGTCGCCCCAACCTCTGCGCCATGGTTGCGGCCAGCGCCTGCGCCGACAGCGCTACGGCCAGCTCCCCCTGCCACAGCAGCGGCTCGTCCGCACATGGTTGCGCATCGACCATCCCCAGCAGCTGCCCCAATTGCGCGTTATTGCCCAGCAGCGGATGCGCATCCAGCGGCAGGTGATAGGCCAGCAAACTGATGTCGTTTTGCAGCAACGTGGCAATACGCCGGCGCTTGATACCAGTCAATGCTGCCGGCTCGCTCTTCCAGAAATAGCCATGATGCACCAGTACCGCATCCGCCTGCCGCCGCACCGCCTCGTCCAGCAGCGCCTGCGAGGCGGTAACGCCAGTGATGATCCGCCGTACCTCGCCCCTGCCCTCCACCTGCAGGCCATTGGGGGCGTAGTCCTTGAAACGCCAAGGCTCCAACTGCTGATCAAGTACCGACACCAGTTGTTGTAGCTGCATCGCCCGTTCCTTGCATAAATTCATTAGCCGCACATTGTGCCAGAGCCGGCAAAACAATGCGGCCAACCCTTGCACAGGGTTGGCCGCAAAGAAAAAGGCTATGTCCCAATTACGAGTTGGTAGCCTCTCCCGAGAGCCTCCTGCAAACAATGCACCGGCTGAATCTGTCGACGGTAACGCTCCAGCATGCGCCGCCAGCCTAGATAATTGACCAGATACTTGGTCGCCACGCCGTGAAAGCGATCCATCCACTGCTTCAAACGACGGTGGTAGGCATTCACGTTCTGAATATGGANGCACTGCCTCCCTATCCAGTAACGGCTGCAGCGCCTCACACACATGCCGCGCATCCAGCTTGGCCAACTGGAAGTCTGCGGCATGTCCTTCCCGATCGCGCACCACCATCACCGGGATCTGGTCTTTGCCGGTACCCCGGGTGGCGCCGACGCCACCACGCTGGCGGGAGGGGCGCGGCAGCTGGCGCTGTCCCTTGAAGGACTCCAGAAAGAAGGTCTCGTCGGCCTCCACCACGCCACTTTCGTGTGTCGCCTGATGCTGAGCCACCTTGCGCAGGAAGCGATGACGCCACAGAAAGGCAGTGTTCTTGCTGACCCCGCACTGCTCGGCAGCATCGCGAACAGTACGCCCTTGAATCAGCGCTGTGCCGTAATCGAGCCAGTGCTCGGCTTTGCGCAGACGGGCCAGAGGCGTGCCGGACAAGGCATTGCAGGTGCGCAGACAGGCTTTGCAACGATAGCGCCGCAAGCCGCGCGGCCAACCCCAGCCAATTAGGGAAGCGCTGATCAAATCAACGCCCTGATCTCAAGTCGCCCCAGTCCTGATCTTGGAGACGACTACCGCCTTATTTTGTTCGTTTACCTGTCTCTCACTCGCCTACCGCACTCGGTAGGCGGACCTTCCCCCTCAGGCGGCCAGCAGCCGCCCGCGCAGCATGTACAGATTCCAGCATGTTCACCTGCGCCGCATTCTTCGCCAGACCGCGGTAACGCACTTTGGTGTAAGCAAATTGCCGTTTGATCACCCGGAACACATGTTCCACCCGCGCCCGAATGCTGGACTGCTTGCGGTTCTTCTTGCGCTGGCTGGATGACAGCGGATGCGAACGCGAGCCTTTTTCCTGCACGCACCAGCGCAGCCCCAACGCGCGGGCGCCGCGTTTGTAGTCCTGACTGGCATAGCCAGTGTCGCCGAACACCACCTCATCGCTCGCCCGTAATAGCTTGGGTAACTGCTCAATATCCGATCGGTTGGCGGCAGTCGCCACGACGCTATGCACCGCGCCGGAGTTCACATCCACCCCCACATGTAATTTCATGCCGAAGTACCACTGCCGGTTCTTCATGGTTTGATGCATCTCCGGGTCGCGTGCCTTGGCCGCATTCTTGGTGGAGCTGGGGGCGTGAATGATGCTGGCATCCACCATGCTGCCGCGCGAGACAGTAATGCCTTTGGCCTGCAAGTGAGCATTGATCCGGGCCAGCAACTGCGCCGGCAGATCGTGTTTCTCCAGCAGGTGGCGGAAGTTGAGGATGGTGGTTTCATCCGGCAGTGCATCAGTGACACAGGCAAAGCCGGCAAAGCGGCGCACGCTGTCGATTTCGTACAGCGCGTCCTCCATCTGCCGGTCGGAGAAGTTGAACCACTGCTGCAGGCAATAGATGCGAAACATGCTGGCCAGTGGCATGGGCTGGCGCCCACGCCGCCCGGCCTTGGGGTAGTGCGGCTCGATGCAGGAGAGCAGATTCGCCCACGGTACAACGGTTTCCATTTCCGCCAGGAACAGTTCACGCCGGGTCTGGCGCTTCTTGTTGCGGTACTCCAGTTCGGCAAAAGAGGTCTGCTGCTGCATGGCATCGGCCCGCGAAGGTGGATGCCGCATTCTCGCATGAGGCGGATTTGTTCAGCGCTTCCTTAGCTGTTGTGCCGGCGCGGCACAGTGCGGACAAGCGAGCAGGTCAGGGAGAGACTCGGCCAGCACGTCATGGCGTGGCTGCGTTTGCAGAGTGAGCTGGAGAGTGGCTTTCTGCTTGGGGCTAAGCGAGTCGAGCTGGGCAAGCAGGCGTTGAAAGGATTGGGTATCCATCATCGCGCTCCTGGTGAGGTGCTTGCTTCAGCTTAGCTACCAACTCGTAATTGGGACATAGCCAAAAAAAACCCCGCAGCAAGCTGCGGGGTTCTAGCTCGGTGAGAGAGCAGGCAGATTACATCATGCCGCCCATGCCACCCATACCGCCCATGTCCGGCATAGCCGCAGCCGGCTTGTCTTCCGGCAGCTCGGCGATCATGCAGTCGGTGGTCAGCATCAGGCCAGCTACGGATGCAGCATGCTGCAGCGCGGAGCGGGTTACCTTGGCCGGATCCAGCACGCCCATTTCGATCATATCGCCGTATTCACCGCTGGCAGCGTTGTAACCAAAGTTACCCTTGCCTTCCAGCACCTTGTTCACCACCACGGACGGCTCGTCGCCAGCGTTCTGCACGATCTGACGCAGCGGCGCTTCGATCGCCTTCAGTACGATCTTCACGCCAGCAGCCTGATCGGCGTTGATGGTTTCAACGGACTCGACAGCAGCGCGGGCACGCAGCAGGGCAACACCACCGCCCGGTACCACGCCTTCCTCAACAGCAGCGCGGGTAGCGTGCAGCGCGTCTTCCACGCGAGCCTTCTTCTCTTTCATCTCCACTTCAGTGGCAGCGCCAACCTTGATCACGGCAACACCGCCAGCCAGCTTGGCCACGCGCTCTTGCAGCTTTTCACGATCGTAGTCGGAAGTCGCAGCTTCGATCTGCTGACGCACTTCGGTCACGCGAGCCTGGATGGCAGCTACGTCGCCAGCGCCGTCGATAATGGTAGAGTTTTCCTTGCCTACTTCAACGCGCTTGGCTTGGCCCAGCATGTCCAGGGTAACTTTTTCCAGGGTCAGGCCAACTTCTTCAGCGATAACGGTACCGCCGGTCAGCACAGCGATGTCCTGCAGCATGGCCTTGCGACGATCGCCAAAGCCCGGAGCCTTGACAGCAACCACTTTCAGAATGCCGCGGATGGTGTTCACCACCAGAGTAGCCAGTGCTTCGCCCTCTACGTCTTCTGCGATGATCAGCAGCGGACGGCCGGACTTGGCCACTTGCTCCAGTACCGGCAGCAGGTCACGGATGTTGGAGATCTTTTTGTCGAACAGCAGGATGAACGGATTGTCCAGTGCGGCAATCTGCTTTTCCGGGTTGTTGATGAAGTACGGGGACAGGTAGCCGCGGTCAAACTGCATACCTTCAACCACGTCCAGTTCATTGTTCAGGCTCTTGCCGTCTTCAACGGTAATCACGCCTTCCTTGCCCACTTTTTCCATCGCGTTGGCGATGATTTCACCGATATCGGAATCGGAGTTGGCGGAGATGGAGCCAACCTGAGCGATTTCCTTGGTAGTGGCACACGGTTTGGCAATGTTGGCGATCTCGCTGACCAGCGCAACCACAGCCTTGTCGATACCGCGCTTCAGATCCATCGGGTTCATGCCGGCGGTTACGAACTTCATGCCTTCGTGCACGATGGCCTGGGCCAGCACGGTAGCGGTGGTGGTACCGTCACCGGCTACGTCGGAAGTCTTGGAAGCCACTTCCTTCACCATCTGGGCGCCCATGTTTTCGAACTTGTCCTTCAGTTCGATTTCCTTGGCAACGGAAACACCATCCTTGGTGATGGTCGGTGCGCCGAAGGAGCGATCCAGTACTACGTTGCGGCCTTTCGGGCCCAGGGTCACTTTAACGGCATCAGCCAGAATGTTGACACCCACCACCATCTTGGCGCGGGCGGAATCACCAAAGCGTACGTCTTTTGCAGCCATTTTCATCAATCTCCAGAATCTGTATCAAACAAGTATGACGGGTCGGATTACTCGACGATGCCCATCACATCTTCTTCGCGCATAACCAGCAGCTCTTCGCCGTCAACCTTCACGGTCTGGCCGGAGTACTTGCCGAAGATAACCTTGTCGCCAACCTTCAGCTCCAGGGCACGGCGTTCGCCGTTTTCCAGAATCTTGCCGTGGCCCACGGCAACAACTTCGCCCATGTCCGGCTTCTCGGCAGCTGCGCCCGGCAGAACGATGCCGGAAGCAGTCTTCTCTTCAGCTTCAAGGCGCTTGATAACAACACGGTCGTGCAGAGGACGGATTGCCATTCTTTTCTCCTAGCTTTACTAGCGGTAGTACACAGGAACGTAGATTTACGTTGCAGTGTGGGCGTAACGCACCATACGGCATTAGCACTCACTGCTTGTGAGTGCTAATGGTAGGGGCGGGAGAAAGGGTTTTCAAGGGGGCAGCTACACACTTTTGACGTCCGCGCACAGGGATCCATCTGCTTGGTATAATCCAGGGACTCGACATACAAATTGATCAAATGCTAATGAACCTACACGCCGTCAAGCCCCAAGAAGACGAAGAGATCGGTCTCACCGAACTGATCGCCAAACTATGGCGTGGGCGTTGGACAATAGCAAGCATCACTGGCAGTACAGTGATGCTTGCCTGCGTGTACGCGTTCAACTCTCCGCAGGTCTGGACGTCCATGGCAACGATTGCGCCCCCCTCTATCGAACAAATGGGAGAATACTATCTTGCAAAACGTCAACTGGACGCTGCTCCATTGTTTTCCAAACCTGACGGCAGAGTGTCGGTCAGTGTACAAAGCACACCGACACCGACACCGACACCGACATCTGCAGAGGCAGAACAAGCAGGACAACTATTCGAAGTAACAAAACTACTGCTCGACACCACACCGGGTGTAATGCTCCTGCGCCCGGATGGTCGCAAGCAGCAACTTTTCCAGGTGCAAAGTAGCGCCCAGACCCCAGCGGCGGCTCAACAACAACTCAATCAGGCATTCAAGCTGATTAATCGGCAACTAGCCACACAAAAAGCACAAGAATTACGTAGCCAGCGAAATCTATTGCAAGCCTCGCTGCGCCAAGAACAGGAAGAGCTTGTCAGCCAAGCCAAGGCCATACGTACCAAAGAGCTAGCTCAAACGCGATTGGCACTTGACACCGCAAAACGTGCAGGCTTGATAAACTTCAATGGCAATAGCTATGCAGGCCTTGAGGCGGCGCAGACACATTATCTGCTTGGCAGCAAACTATTGCAGGCAAGACTGACTACCCTCGAACATGCCCCACTGGACTATCCAGAGCGCTATTACGAGATCAATGACGCACTCAAAGAAATACAAAAACTACCAAAGGTGGGGATAGGCAACCTCGCCGGCTTTCAGCTTATTTCCGAACCATCTTTGCCATCGCACCGCGACAAGCCAAAGCGCTCGCTGATTATCGCGCTTGCCGCAATTGTCGGTCTGCTACTAGGCAGCCTGTGGATACTCGGCCACGACGTGCTCGCCGAACTACGCGACAAACTGAAAGATTGAGGAACCAGACATGATCCTGGTCACTGGAGGTGCTGGTTATATAGGCAGCCACACATGTGTGCAATTGCTTGAGGCCGGGTACGAAGTGGTTGTACTCGACAATTTCAGTAACAGCAAACCCGAGGCACTGTGCCGCGTCGGAAAAATCACCGGTCGCATACCATTGCTAGTCGACGGTGACATCCTCGACCGGGATAAACTCGACTTGGTGCTGCACTATCCGATCAAGGCAGTGATCCACTTCGCCGGCCTGAAGGCAGTCGGCGAATCGGTGGCACAACCGCTCGCCTACTACCATAACAACGTCACTGGCACGCTGACACTGCTACAGGCAATGCAGCATCATGGCGTGAAAGACTTGGTGTTTTCATCCAGTGCCACCGTGTACGGCGCCCCAGCCTGCGTGCCAATCCGCGAGGACTTTCCGCTGTCTGCGACCAACCCGTACGGCCGCAGCAAGCAGATGATCGAGGATATGTTGCGAGATCTTGCTCATGCAGAGCCTGACTGGAATATCGCCATCCTGCGCTACTTCAATCCGGTAGGTGCACATCCGTCCGGACTGATCGGCGAAGACCCGAAAGGCCCGCCTAACAACCTTATGCCCTTCATCAGCCAGGTTGCCGTAGGCAAGCGCGATGCACTGAATATCTTCGGAAATGACTACCCAACCGTAGACGGCACCGGCGTACGCGACTACATCCACGTCGATGATCTTGCACGCGGGCACTTGGCCGCCCTCGACGCACTCAGACACACTGGAGGACTGATTACCACGAATCTCGGTACCGGTCGCGGCTACTCCGTACTCGAAGTATTGAAAGCATTCGAAGCGGCCTGCGGCAAGACCCTGCCCTATCACATCGTGCCACGCCGCTCCGGCGACGTTGCCGCATGCTGGGCCGACCCTACTGCCGCGCGAGAGCAATTGGGCTGGCAAGCCGAAAAAGGGATAGACGAGATGTGTGCGGACAGCTGGCGCTGGCAGCACTCCAACCCGGATGGTTACGTCTAAACCCAAAAAACAGACACCAGTACGTAGTTCTACGGGTACCCACGCCCGCTGCCACCAGTAAAGTGCCCCCCAAGCTCATAGATGAGACCACATCGGCCGGCGGCGCCCTAAAGCTGCGAGTGGTACGGAAGACAAGGCGCCCTTGCGACTGGCGGCTTACCCGCTTCACCCTATGCGCCGACAACTAGGGCCCACACGATTAACCCGATTCAGGAAGCATGACATGATTCTCGTCACCGGCGGCGCAGGCTTTATCGGTGCCAACTTCATCCTCGACTGGCTCGCACAAGGCGGCGAAGCCATCATCAACCTCGACAAGCTCACTTACGCCGGCAATCTGCAGACTCTCGCATCACTGGAGGACGACGCTCGTCATATCTTTGTGCGCGGCGACATTGGTGATCGTGCGTTAGTCTCGCGCCTGCTCTTCGAATACCGTCCTCGCGCTTTGATCAACTTTGCAGCCGAAAGTCATGTCGACCGCAGCATCCACGGCCCGGGCGACTTCATCCACACCAACGTGGTCGGCACCTTCAACCTGCTCGAAAGCGTGCGCGGCTACTGGAACAAACTTCCCTCCGAAGAAAAGGCCGCGTTCCGCTTCTTGCACGTGTCGACTGATGAGGTTTACGGCTCGCTCGCGCCGGATGAGGCACCGTTCAGTGAGAGCCACCGCTATAAGCCGAACAGCCCTTATTCGGCCAGTAAAGCTGCGTCCGACCACATGGTGCGCGCATGGCATCACACCTATGGCCTGCCGGTGCTGACCACCAACTGCAGCAACAACTACGGGCCTTACCACTTCCCGGAAAAGTTGATCCCGCTGGTCATCCTCAATGCGCTTGCCGGCAAAGAACTACCCATCTATGGCGACGGCATGCAGGTGCGCGACTGGTTGTACGTGAAAGACCACTGCAGCGCAATCCGACACGTATTGGCGAATGGTCGCCCAGGCGAGACCTACAACATCGGCGGCAGGAACGAGAAGCCGAACATAGAGGTGGTGCGCACAATATGCGCGATCCTCGACCAACTCGCTCCACGTGCGGACGGCGCCCCTTACGCGCAGCAAATCAGCTTTGTTACCGACCGCCCGGGCCACGACCGCCGCTACGCAATCGACGCACGAAAACTGGAGCAGGAACTAAGTTGGACGCCGGCCGAAACCTTCGAGACCGGCATACGTAAGACAGTTGAGTGGTACCTCGCCAATCAAGACTGGGTGGAAAACATCAGCAGCGGCGCGTACCGGGAGTGGGTGGAGAAGCAATATGGCTGAACTTGCAAGCCATGCTGGCACGCGCAACATATAGCGGCGGCCGACTCACTGCCCAGTTGCATGTAAATCAGCGCCATACTCCTTCACACGACTCTCTGGGCATCTGATGCACACCAAACCCAGCCACGAGGCCAAAGTATTACTTAATTTTGAACAGCAGGGCTACATTTGCAATATGTCGCTGATCAACATCGAAAATTGCCCCGTAGCAAGATTTTGCGTGCCCGCGAACCGCTCGTCCCACACTATCTGTTTATCTGGCTGGGCAGTAGCGAAAGGGATGGAGCTGGGTTACGTGGATTGGCTACGGCATGCAATGGGCTGCCCCCCCAGAGCCAACTCGAACAGCGCCTTCCCAAATGCCGCGCGTGCCAAGACCATTTAGCAACGCAAACGGGAAGAAGATGTCTCGCTCAGTAGAAGAACTGCATTGCTGCTTGATGAAATAAAAATTATGGAAATAAAAAAGTGATGCATGATTCTGGGCGATAGGATAAAACACCTGCTAAACATTGGATTTCGTGAGCATCATCCGGACAATACCCTCATCTCGTCAAACTCCAACATGAATAAACCACGCAAAGGCATCATCCTTGCCGGTGGCTCCGGGACCCGCCTCTACCCGGCCACACTCGCCGTCAGCAAACAACTGCTGCCGATCTACGACAAGCCGATGATCTACTATCCGCTGAGCACCTTGATGCTCGCCGGCATCCGCGACATCCTGATCATCTCCACTCCCCAGGACACACCTCGCTTCGAGCAACTGCTGGGCGATGGCAACAAGTGGGGCTTATCTCTAAGCTACGCAATACAACCCAGCCCGGATGGCATAGCTCAAGCCTTCCTGATCGGCGAAACCTTCCTTGATGGTGCGCCCTCCGCACTAGTACTCGGCGACAACATCTTTTACGGCCACAGTTTTGCCTCACTACTGCGCAACGCCAGCGCCAAACAAGTTGGAGCCAGTGTTTTCGCATACCACGTGAACGATCCGGAACGCTATGGAGTTGTCGAATTCGACTCCAATGGCAAAGCCCTATCCATCGAAGAAAAACCCGAGCAACCCAAGAGCAGCTACGCCGTCACCGGCCTATACTTCTACGACAAACAGGTAGTCGACATCGCAAAAACAATAGAGCCCTCGCACCGGGGCGAGCTGGAAATCACAGACGTTAACAACGTCTACCTGCAACAAGGAAGACTAGACGTGCAGACCATGGGACGTGGTTACGCCTGGCTAGATACTGGCACCCACGAATCCATGCTTGAAGCCAGCCAGTTCATCTCCACCATCGAAAGTCGTCAAGGACTGAAAGTCGCCTGCCCAGAAGAAATTGCCTTTCTTAGTGGCTGGATTAATGAGGCGCAGGTAGAAAAGCTGGCCACCCCACTCCAAAAAACCGCTTATGGCCAATATCTGCTGCAACTATTGAGCTGAGTCTGACATCCCCCTGTAATGGGCCATTGATAGAAGCCGGCAAGGGCAACTTGCAACAAACGGCACATGCTTGTCAGCAGCCAAGTAGTCGATGCTCATTCATGAAACGGAACCTTACTCGAACTCCCAGGCAAAGTACCGCACGGCTTTACTTAGATATATCTCGCTCTTCTTCTGTGTGCGATACAGTTACTCCTTCAGGCGAAGGGCTTAGCTCTTGGCCTCGATCAGCTCAGCAGCCTGATGCTACGAGTTATCCGGGCTGACTGCTTTCGGCCATTTGAACAGGCTATGGCTGGAAACACGTAGCCGAGCGGAAACCTCGGCGACAGAGTAGCCGCGTTCAGTGAGCTGCTTGACGGCTTCTTCTTTGCATTCAGGGCAAAACGCTTTGAGCGCATGGGTAACACACCATACCAAATCATATGGCAAAATTGTCTACAAGTGCCAGGGCCGCCCAGCTCCTGGAAGTTACCTCAAGGGGTTGCTGGGGTTGCAACTAAGCAAATTAGCTTGGTCCTTGCGTCACTGTCCACAATTTCCGACCTCCGAATGGAAAAACCTGCGCCACGCAAGAGCGAGATATAGTTATGATTAAAGCAGAACGGATTGGGGCGTAATCCAAAACGTGTTGTGACGTGCGGCTCCAGTAACAAAATAGATGCCCCCTCCTTTTTTAAACACAGAAACACCTCGTTAAGTTCGTGACCAGTTACATACATGAGTGCCCCCAAAGAAATAAACAAGCTCACATCACATTCTGTAATCAGTCGCAGAGTATCACCAACGGATCCAATTATATGATCTCCATAGGACGCATACAATTTACAAGGTGTTAGATTGACCCCCGATATACGGGCTTTCTGGTCACAGTCTCTTACCAATCGAGCTATATCAGGGGTCCCCGCCCCGAATTCAATAACGTGAGCACCTCTCCTATAATCAGCCGTCTCCATAAACTCTCGAATAAAACCATGCCGTATGGGAACATCGTTCGGAGACATCGAGCTGATCTTGGATGCTAGCCAGGTTTGGGCCGATTTATCCTGCCAAATCCGATTTGATATAGCATTAACTACAGACTGCGGAAAAAAATTTAATATAAAAATTAATATATACCTCAGAGCACGCGCAGAGACATTAGCTACCGGCTCACCGAGCAGGATTTTTTTAACTTCACTGAATAAAATGTTTGTCATGAGAACTTAACAACACTAAGAGTTCCGAATGTGCATCAAAATACAGTCAAATTTCAACGCTTTAATTAAGCACCGAAAACAATTCGGCGCCCCCCTTCCCTGCCGAACCCAATTCTCTGATCACTACTTCAGAGAGCAAATCAAAAATTTTCTCATGTCCTGCAATATTTGGATGATGAAAATCAGACATGACATCTGCCACTTCAATTTTTGATGTAGAAATGAATTTATGGCAACTTAAAATCTGATTAAACTTAAAAATATTTTCACTCACCCCACTCAATTTAGCTTCGTATCCATCCGAGGCTGGCAATATGCCAATCCAATAAATATTATCAAAGGCATCATTGAACCGTTGCACGTACTTAGAAAAAGATTCAGGCGATGTATAAGTGATCTTCCGCACAAACCTCAAAAACCGGCTAAGTTTCCTGACAACATAAAATACCGGCTTTCTAGCCAATGGCAGTAACGATAAAAGCCGATTTTCACCCAAGGTAAGCGCACGTGGGGCACAGTCCACTATTCCAGACTGTATAAAAACAATATCCGGGCACAAAGTTTCCTGATAATACCAAGTCATGTCGAAGAGCTCGGCAATCGTCGCCCCTCCACGCCCCAGATGGATAAAATCAAAGTGAGGGAAGCGCTCTTTTAACCGCGCAACATATGTATGTTCGTAATTTACAAACTCAGGTTCCTTTCTTGGAAAGCCAAGAGAATCTGTTACAATCAATATGCGCCGCGTTTTTGAATTAGACATTTTCCAAATTTCTAGGCATGATTAGATTTCGTAATTTGCAATTCTAGCGTAATATGACCAATGTTCCATGTGAGAATCCAGAGTACACAATCCATCAACGGCCTCAGAAAGGAAACGGAAAGTCTGCTCATAGAGGCCCGGCTTGAAAACCTTGTCGAGGTGATCGTCTATTTCCACGCTCTCTACAACAACAGATCCCTTACGTACGATTTGCAATTGCTCTAGAGGGCGTAGTATCAAGCGGTAATTCGCGGTCAAGATTTCAACACCCCAGCGCCCCGGTGACATCCAATTAGCGTTGTACGAGAAAAGTACGCCAGAATCGGTTCGACCAGCGCCGGCGAAAACAGCTGAAGTCGGGTGCCAGTCCAGACTACCGCTGATCAAAGAATGCATTTCGACAGGCTTCCCCCCTAAATAAAAAGCCAAGTCAATAACATGAGTTGAGTTACCCAACAGCCAAGACTCCTTTACCCCAGGTGCTTTATGCAAGGGGCTGATCACATGGCTCCATTCGGTGAATTCAAAGTTGATTGATATCACACCTCCATCTTCAGCAATTAAACGCTGAGCATGAAGCGTTGACGCATACATACGCCGGTTGTAGGCGATAAAGACGTCAGCGGAAGCTTTTTTTGCGAGGACTGATAGTTCACAAATGTCTTGATAATATAAGGCACCTGGCTTTTCGAGTAAAATCCGGCGAACTCCATACTGAATAATAGATTTGGTTGTTTTGGCAAGGGCTTCCACTCCCACTGCCACGATAACAGCATCGGGGAAAGCTGGACGCGTTGCTAAAAATGTATCTATTCCACCCACGTTTGGTTTTATACCGTGAGTTTCGAAAAAGCGACTAGCGGACAAATCTCCACGGCCAATTATAATGATTTTTACATCGAATGACTTCAGCACTCTAAAATAGTCGGATGCCATTTCTCCGGCGCCAACTAGCCAAACAATTTTCGATTTTTCCATGACGCACAAAATAATTAGGTAATTTTACAAAAATTAGGAGGCGTACCTACAGATTTAGCAGCAAACTCTCCCAGCGATGCAATAAAAGGTAGATGATAAGCTTTCGACTCTTGATATGATGGCAGTCCTGATTTGTTCTGCAGCAAAATTTGTTCTGCAATTTCTGTTGAAAGACTGCTTATTGGTGGAATGTCAAAGTTCTCGATTGAATAACTTCTGCCATTGCTATGCTCCAGAAAGTACGCTCGCTTACTACCCTCATCGATGATGCATGTCTTAAAGTCAGATCGTATGGTCAACAAAGAAGGCAAATTGCTATTCACTAAAGATGTGATTTCGAATAAAGCATCACCACAGTCCCCTTGAAGAGTTCCAGTGAATTCAAAGAAACCTAACCGTTTACTATTTATAATTTTTTTATCTAGTCCTGCCGCCGTAAAATTACTTGGCGCACTCTTCGTTAGCCAAGCTAGTAAATCAAGATAATGAACAGAGTTACATCCTAGGCCCCAAGCCCCACCTCTTACCTGAAAATACCGTAGGGTATCTCCAGCAAAGAAATCATGGATCATCCGATAAATAGCCCAAATACGACGCGGACAATTGACCCATACTTGGACATTTTTTTCGAATAGCATTTTTTCAGCGGCTTGATAATCTTCGATATACTGAAACAATACTTTCTCTAACAGTAGGGAGCCGACCCTCCGCTTTGCTAACAGTGCCCGCATGACATTGAGCCGAATGTCCGCGTTAGTTGCAACCACAACATAGTCTAACGTGGTAGGAAGTTCCTCCATCGACGTATGGTAGGAGATCATCTTGTTTTCCGACCTGACTGTCGCTACCTCAGCAAAACGCTTCCGAGCTACGTCCAGAGATGTGGTCGATGGATCCACGACGAAGATTTCACAAGCAGGCGACACTTGCGAAAGCCCTTGCAAATGCCTTGACCCAAGTTGGCCTGCACCAATAACTGCAACTCGATACATGATCGCCTCTTAAGAAGAGTAATTTATTGAATGATCTGTTTACACTGACAACTCAGAAGTAGTATTTATGTCTAGTCCCGCTTATGGCGGAGCATTTTTTCATATATAAACGACCTAACGATTCCAGGCGCAAGAAAAATCATTGCCCGGGCCCCTCCATGAAGGCATGCTGAAAATGCCCCCTTGACCCGACATCGCACCAAATGAATCTGTAGATCGATTTCAGCCTTAGCATACCTCCAGCCGCCACGTCGCATGTACATGTCTCGACCAGCGGTAGCCTCCACGAGCACCTCTGCCGAATTTGCCACCTGGGCCCCGTGCATCAGCATGGAAGCCCATAAGGCGTAATCTTCCTTGAGATGAATATTCGGATACCCACCACAACACCTAGCTAGATCAACCCTAAAGCCAACCGTCATGTGGTTAAATGGATTTCGTAACTTAGCGAATCTGGATATTTCTCCCGTCTCGCAAGGTGGAACTCGATAGCCTAAGCGCTGACCACCTTTGTCGACCTCCACGATAGCAGAACCAAAAAGATCAATCCCCTCCCTCATAAACGAGAGTTGCCTCTCAAATCTATAGGGCAAGTTATAGTCATCAGCATCGGCGCGCAGCACCCATTCTGTATGAACAAGGTGCAAGCCAACATTTAAAGCATTCGCCAAACCACCATTCATGGAAAGCCAAACGATACGCATTGGAAACTTACGCTGCAAGGACAAGATCAGCTGCGCCAATTCGCAACCCACGGGTCCATCTACGACGAGAATGAAGTCCTTGGGCTGTATCGTATTGGAAAAAACGCTTTGTACAGCCTTTTCAAATAGGCCGGGGCTATCTCCGCCGTACACGGCCATTAAGACTGTAAAGTCTGGAGCTTTATTAAACATCATGCTGGCTCCTTGGTTTAAATTTTGCCCCCATCACGGTACTTGCCGCAAGAACTCATCAATGGCTGCGATGATGTAATCAACATGTTCATCGACACCCACCCACATTGGCAGACGAACCAAAGAGTTCGAGACCTGATCGGTCACCGCCATCGAACTCGCGACACGGCCAAAGCGAAGACCAGCAGCTGAGCTGTGTAACGGCACATAATGGAAAGTCGCCCCGATTCCCTTTTGCTTCAGATTGGCAAGAAGTGAGTCCCTAACCCCTGTGTCCAAAACTGTGACCCCAAAAATGTGCGCATTGTGAGCGGTATCATTGGCCGCCCTCGGTAAGGACAGATATTCATGGGCGAGCGCAGAGTCGCTCAAGACCTGATAGTAACGCCCCCAAGCCTGACGGCGGCGTGCAGTAATTTCTTCGGCGTGCAGCAACTGGGGATAAAGAAATGCAGCAATTACCTCGCCAGGAAGATAACTAGACCCAATATCAACCCAAGTGTACTTATCAGTTTCACCGCGGAAAAACTGCTTTCGGTTGGTGCCCTTTTCGCGAATGATTTCTGCTCGGGAAATTAAATCTCGGTTATTCAGAAGAATGGCCCCACCTTCGCCGGCAATCACATTTTTGGTAGCGTGGAAACTCAAGCAACCGATATCACCGATGGTACCCAAGTACCTTCCCTTATACTTCGAGAGTAGGGCTTGAGCTGCGTCTTCGATCACATACAGATTATGGCGACGAGCGATATCGACAATATAATCCATTTCGCAAGGGACGCCCGCATAATGCACCACGAGAATAGCTCGGGTACGAGGCGTAATCGCAGCCTCAATCAATGCCTCATCGATATTGAATGTATCGGATCGGATGTCTACGAATACTGGTACTGCCCCTCTAAGAACAAAGGCATTGGCAGAAGATACGAAGGTGAATGAAGGAATGATCACCTCATCCCCCGGTTGAAAGTCGAGCAGCATCGCGGCCATTTCAAGCGCGGCCGTGCAGGAATGAGTCAGCAATGCAGCCTGAGAACCCAGGTTTGTCTTCAACCATTCATGGCATAAATGTGTGTAATGCCCATCACCAGATAATGTTCTTCTTTTAATGGCATCCTCGACACAGGCTTGCTCTTTGCCGGTGAGAAATGGGACATTAAAATTTATCATCATTTTTTCCTCGAATTACTTTTGCATACCGGCCAAATCTTGGATCAACTCTACTCAATATCTGCAAAAATGAAACAGCAATTGATTTACTGTGCCGTAATGGCACTAGAGTCAAACATAAAGAAAAGAAGGTAACATGAAACTTTCCCAAACGAGCAGACAGCATAGCGATTTTAGCAAGTACACTTATTTGCTCTCGATAGGTACTATTCTCACTTAACAGCGGAACAAGCTGAACACTGAGTTTCGTTGTCGTGATATAATATCTACAATACCTCTTTATTGCTGAATGCTGTCGACTCCCTGAAAAAGCTGGAGCCCCCGACAATTCTATGAGATCACGATACAAATCGAGTCTTCCCCAACTTATATCACTATAACGGTTATTTCCTATGGCAACAATTGGACTGAACTCAACCGTTACTTCTTTCATTTTATTGCTGTGAAGCATAACAGCCAGGTGCGCAATTAGCGTATCACACCATTTAAAACCTGCATTAAGAGAGTCAGAAAACACTCGAACCTTAAGTATCATGTTTGATGTGAATATCAATTCCCCCACATCAAAATCCATATACTTTTGATCCACCATAACTTCGTTTAGAGTTTTTTTTGCGCAAATGAAATTTTTATAACCTGTTCGCTCACCATAAAGTGTTTTATAGGAGAATTTAATTATATCAGCTGTGCTTTTTCTAACCTCGTGATCAATGACCTTACTTGGGAATTCCGTGTAGTCGTCATCATCGCCACAAATCCACAGCCATTCTCGATCAGCCAAAGATATACTGTTAAGTAGATTTGGAGAAAGTCCGATGTTCCCGTTATACCTAATCACCCTTATCCGATGCTTTAGCGCCACAGGAATGGGAAAATCCTCAACTTCAATATCTCTTGGATTATCTATGAGAACCAGCAAAGAATAATGCTCATTGGTTGCAAGAACTTTGAGCAACTCTTGAAAAACTCGAACCGATGTTTTTCTAAAGGCAGGAATAACAAAATTAATCATAGCGACAGCTTAATTCGTACAAACTTTGTGGACTCAACAAAAGAGTAAGAACTGTAAGCTGCAATTCCAACAAAACAGTTTCGAATCTCATCTTCAAAAAGTTCCATAGGTGCTGAAAAATTAAATACTTCATTTGGCCCAATCGGGTAACTCACACCGTTTGCAATATCCCTCGGATGCAACTTACAGAGAACCCTAAAACCAGCTGCACGCAGTTGATTCATGTTAGTCATGTAGAACTCAATTTGCTGGTTCACAGATGTCACAATGCCGTCGCTGGCAAGAGGCTGAGTCAAAAGCAAAATCGTGTCTTCTTGGTTTAAACTTTTAACTTTCTCTAAAGAATCAAATTCTGTTTTGAACGCCCCCCGAATTTCCCCCTTGATCTTATCGATATCATCAGCCTCAAGCACTCGCGATGTGTTTATGTAGCGCTTCCCATAACAATTATTGAATGTAGAGAAACCGTAACATGGCGTTTCGGCATCGAACAGTGGATGGAGCCCAAACTGTTCGGCCAACCAGCGCTTGACTACCGGAATATTCGACCGGTAGCGAAAATATGAAAAAAGAGTTGGCGAATCCTCGATCATGGCTTTGGATTTAGAAATTGCGACGTAACTTCGTTGAGAAAGAAGATAAGGATCACCAAACAAGACCAAATCACTTTCCATAACCCTACTTTTCACTTCCGGATTAAAAGCACCCCCGTCCCCTCCCATCAAAATGCCTGTTCTGCGCTTGTAATCCATCTCACTCACCGACAAAAGATCAACCACCTCCAACCCACCCATATACCGAAGAAATGGGTTATTTTTGTTGATAAATTCCGAACAATAGACAACCGATGCGCTCCGGGGACGAAACAAACTTATTACCGCACGACTAACTGCGAGCTGATAAACATTGGAAACAAAAAAGGTGATAATCATGCGCTTATATACTTTTAAAAATTTACATCAGTATCTAATACACCGTTAGATGCAAGTCCACTTCTAACCACACATTTCCCACCCAGACTCTCAACGGATTAGGACACTACCTTGCCCGCCCTCTCATCGACACAACTCTAAAATAGACCATTATTACTGGCAGGACTAATATCACGCGATGTCGCATATCAGCCAAAACGGGATCGAATGCAAACGTCGCCACATACAGCACAGAGAAAATCAACACAAACCTCACCGAACCAAAATCTACAATACTCAATATTTTTCTTTTCCCTATCAAATAGATAATTATCGGAATCAACAGAAAGTAGGTCGACAGAAATGAATAAGGAACAATCTGATCAAAATTACTTTGGATAACAGAACCAGGAGATGGCTGAAAAAAAAATGACAAAGCTACCAGCGGCATCAACAAAAAAGGATTGGAAATACCAAGCGATTCAGCCACTCGTTTTACGGTATAGTCCCCCCCACTACCGAAGGTTTCCTTACTCAGTGTAGACAACACAATTGATACGACATCTATTTTTAAATAAAATCCAAGCACTGCAAACCCAAAAACAACCATGCTCCAGAGACTAAACCTACGAACGTTCAGTAGCGCCACACAAATAGCAATCAATGGAAACAGATAGAATCTAAATGGCGCACACAATAACGCGACAGTAATTGCAAGAAGAAATCTGCGCTGATCATAGAAATGAACAAATAAAGCAACCAACGAGACAATAATAATATCCTTGAACATATGATACCTAACGTATAGTAGGTCAGGATATATTATCAACAACCCCGGAATAACAAAACCGTAGGAAAAGCGCCTCCCGAATAGATTGTACGTTGAAAACCAATACAAAACAATGCCAGGGCACACAAACAAAGACGGATCATTCCATTCAAATAGTTCAAAAATTATCTGAATGATAAAAACGATCGCACGATTCAGGTCGGCCAGATGAAGTACAGGCGAATAGCCACCTCTAATGGAAGCTTCCGCCAGTTCAAAATAAAACAAATCATCACTCTCAAGGAGCCCGCTGGAATTGACCCACAAGCGATAGATCGCGTAAAACAATAAATCCACAAGTGCAGCGATGATGAACGTCTTTGCAGCCGAGACATCACCCGAACTGGGGGGATTACTTGATTTTGAAGTCATTGCTATCTCGTGATACCGGTGCTAATCGAGCGGAGACCAGTAAGCTGATAGTGAACAGTAGATATGTTATTGACATATTTGTTAGATCGATTCGAGATTGCAGCAGATAGAGGGCAATTGCATATATCGTGCAAACCGCCATACTTCTGACTGAGAGACCATACCCTCGACCGAGTGACCACGATAAGCTTCTGAAGTCGTATATGCTATAGATTGCATTCGAAACCACAAGAATAAAAGACATACCAACAATACTGACTGTCAATCCCCTGCCACTCAGGAAAATCAATATGATGGATGCAAAAAAGGAAAAAAGTACACCGGCAGAAATATACATAACAAAGCGGTCAGTCAACGCTTTTGATTGCTCAAACTTGCCTTCGTGAAGTAACTTTAAGAACTTCGGTGCCATTTGGGATTGAATGGCTTGCCCGATGATCCTTAATGACTCCGCGCCTTGTTTTATAACATGGTAGTTTCCTAATTCTGCCGCGCCTACATGACCACTCAGAATAAGACGATCCAAACCTCCCACTATGGTATGTGCCGCCGAATGACCAACAAAGCCCAATGAGTACCTTACAAAAACAAAAATTTCTTTTAGCGGCCTTAACTCTAATCTGCGTAATATTACACCAAAACCCGGTTTATACAGTAGAAATATAGCAGACAGCACCACAACAGGAATGCGCACTCGATCAACCACATCCAACACACCAATAGCAGCCAATATACAGGACAAGACCAACGTGCCCAATGAAAAACACAGTTGAATTATATTTGCTTCCTTGTGCAACTCAACAAACCTGTAAAATCCGGATATTGCACTTTGAATGGCGGTCAAACTGGCGAGAATACAACTAAATAAAAACAAAGCACTGTAATTAGCCAAGCTTCCTCTAGCAAGCAAACCAACAATGCACCATGTCAAGAAGCTCAGAATCACCGTAAAGGAAACATAATGCACGATGGTCACAATCGAAATTATTCCTTCATTGCGACCACCAGAAACCGTTGCACGCACGACGAAGCCGGCTGACGATAAAGAAACAATAAACTGCCCCCAACTGAACAGGCTACTCCAAACCGCAATGGTAGCAAAATCCTCGTTATGTAGAAAACGTGAGAAAATAATCGTCAAGCCGAAGGCACTGGCCGCTGATATCAGATTTGCAATAAGTGTAAAACGCATTGTCTATCAGACCAAAACCAAATCTTTTATCTTGCCGGCTGCAGATATAAAAGGAATGGTTAATTTAGTGTGCGACACCCTGCCAATCAGAGAGTATGATTTTACACTTCTGCCGGATATCTTTGACGTGTTCAATAGGGCACTAGAACAGTTAGACACAATTGAATCAATTGGAAACTCCATCGCAATAGCTTGTATTGGTATGCACTGAAGGGCTGCCGGTAAGGTTTTGAATTTCCCTTGATCTTCCAGGGCGGGCAATTCTCGAGGATGGGCTTTGACGAAAATGCACTCCCAACCCTCCACCGCAAATTTTAACAAGGCGGCGTTTCCATCTTCTTGTGGACCAAGATAATCTGCTGGGTATGGCTGGGTAAGGACGACCACCCCACAGATGGAATCTCGCCGAACCTGCTCAAAAGTACTCATATATAACTCCATGGCGACAATACGCATTTCCGGAGCAATGTCGATCAGTTCTTTTGTGAAATTGGATGAGTATATTTCAGGATTGGGCGTGAATATACTACCCACCCTCTTTCCCTCGCCCCATCTCCTGTCCGTTAACCCCAAAAGAACCAGCGGAGTGTACCACTTTTTAAGCGGCATATAGGAATACACAGCCCCACCGCCTTCGTCGAAAACGTGAACGTTCTGCGGGCGGAGTTTCCGCACTAGCTTGTTAATATACGGATCGAGATTTGACGGAATATAGATCGTGGCTGCGTCGACCGAGCTATACTTGCACATCAATAACTGAAGCAACTTCAGTAATTTCCCTTTTCTCATATCCGTGTAAGGCATTCGGTGGCATTCACTTACGCATTTTATCGGTGTCCAGTCACCCATTAGAATGAAAACAGGATTACGGATCTGTTGCTTTCGCGCTACTGCGTTCGAAACCCAATATTGGTATTCGTTGAGTGCAACGAAGACTGTAGTACTCATGGAGTCTTACCACCCTTGTTTTCCAACATATGCTGAAGAAATAATTCGGCCGCCACCCAATAAAAATGCATATCGATATCAATGGCCTAGAGTTGATCTTCTATCGGTAGCGGTTTAGTATCCTTCGTTAGGAAGGATTTGCCAACTCGGAAAGATTCTGGTGTTGAAATGTAGGTTACACCGTTCAGGGCATAGGCTGGTTTCATCACTTGCTCAAGGCGACTCAGTTCCTCCCATCCAAGCAAAGGTACGACCGAACTATTCTCTTGATATTGGCACCAGGCTGGATGGTGAGATGCTGGGCTTACGGTCACCAGAGGCTGTAGTTTGCTGGATATGAACTCCCTTACTGTAGCATTGATAGTTTCAAACTTGCGAAATGACGAAGTCGGCTGAAGCGGTATCAATCCATCCACATACCATGTGTTTTTCCGTACCAATCCAGTGCGTACAAGACCACATCCAACGATTGTGCCGTGTCGGTTGCCAGCTCGGTGGGCGCAGCCAAGGCACATGTGCCCCATATTGCTTTGCTACGTCTGCTATTGCATGATCGTCTGTTGAAACTAATACTTCACTAAACAATCCAATCAGGATTGCAGGCTCTATCGTCCATGCAATTAACGAGCCAGATAGCCTCCGACTTGCAGCTGGCGGTTCACTTCATCGAACAAGCTTGCACCGTGACCTGCCAGCACCAGGCGCTCACGGAATGCCCACACCGTGTTGCGGTCGGGCAACTTGCCGCTGTCGCGGATGCCGATGAAACGCTGGAAGCTGGCGCGGTCGAGCACCGGGAATTCGGACTGGGCATCGGATAGGTTGAAGAGCGGGTGGATCATCAGCTCGGTCGGGTACGGTGGCCTGCCGGCAAAGTAGCGGCGCTGCCTCGGCAATGCGCGGTCGACGCTGGCCACCAGTGCGGCAAAGTCAACATGACGACCGCGCGACTCCAGCGGGTCACCCAGCTTGGACCGTTTACTTTCACGTTCTTCGGCCGCGAACAAGCTCTTCATGTCGGTGCGTCTCAGTTAGTACATGCTCAGATCATGCCAGAGCCGGAGGTTTCTGAAATACCCCGAAGCTCGATGGGATCCAACGAAACTCGATGGCCAGGACCTTCCATGCTCTTGTTGAGCATGATGTGTCTCTCGATCTCTTCCACACCCATAGCTACAGCGGCCAGAGGAACTTCGCTTCCAGCTGTATGATCGGAATATCCTACCCGAGTATCTAAAGACACGTTGCAGTGTCAGCATCGCGCAGGAAACCGATGATCTGTTTTTCGGTGAAACGCTTCTTCATGTCCAATCTCCGTGCCATGGTGGATTGGACTCTAAAGTCACGTGCTAATCAATACCCGGGGGACGTCGGGAGACCCCGCAATCAACAAGTCGCCATGAAAGCGCTCAGAGGCGCGTCGAATGACTCGCTTGAGCTGGCCAAAATCGGAGCGTGCTGTCGTCAGTATTTCAATACTCAGCATGGCAGACATAACTTGATGACCTTCACGATGGATTGCATTACGGTTTCGTCATAGCGAGCGTCGCACGGGATGCTCAGACTCCGAGTCGCCAAGAGGCTAGGGACCGGCAAACCAGCGCAGGGCCAGTGGACCGGACAGAAGAAACGACGGGCAGCTAAAGCCCCCCTGACATGGTCGCGCAATCCGTCACTGTCGAAGAGGCAAGGAAAGTAGGGTGAAATCTGCGATGCTGCATCTGCAAGAATTACACGCCCGCGTAGTCCAGTTACTAGTACATCAATGTTGCGGCGTATTACTGCTGCGGAAGCATCTACAACTACGGAGTGGGCCAATCGACGTGAAAGATAACTACAAGCGAAATCGGCAGGCTCCGAAGTGTCAAGCGCCGTTTCTGCACGCTTGAGTAGGTGATAATTCTCGTCGTCGACAAAACCCTGTGCAGCTGAAAATCCTCGGGACCAGAGACCTGCAGCGCGCAAAGCGAGAAACTCCTCGCGTAATCCGCGCTCCGGCGTTGGCGGGCGGTGCTGTAGACTAGACACGAATCCTCCGTCCGGAAATGGGCCGGACTTGCGCAGGCTTGCAACGAGAAAATCAGAGTGGCGGGCGATCTCCAACAAACCGACACGATCAAACAGCAAGTGTGTCACGTCTGAAATAACCGTAGATCCTGCATTCCGCGCTTGTCGAATCAGAGCGTCATTGCGGACTCCGAAGTAATGCATGACATAGATGATGGACGGCCCCGTCCTCGCAATTGCAGCGTCATTGTGCAGGAAGTCTGCGCCGATACGGTAGATAATGCATTTCTTTCGAGCAGCCCGGCAGGCGTCATGGACGGATTTACAAATCAGGTCAGGCAGGTTCACTGCCGCTTGCGGCAGAGCCGCCAACAAGGTGGCGAGGGCATCCCGACCGGAAGCGAAAAAGCTAATGTATCCCAGATCACCCTCCAGCAATTCGCCCAGGCTGTTATCGATTGGAACGGGAGCGGTTAGAAAATGATCACCTCCAATCATGCAGGCCTCGCGAAGCTGACGTATTTAGAGGTCGGCGGTATCCCGCGAGCATCCGAGATCAGGAAAAAAGAAGAGTGAGCCAACGGCAGACGATTGCGTTCCCGCTCATATGCGTCTAAATCGCATACCACGGCCGAACAGTGGAACTCCAACTTGCGATCTGCGAATTTTGATTTGAAGCGACTGAGTCCATCGCTCTCGTCAAGTGCGTGTCCACCACCTAGGTGTAACGAGGTAAAACCACGTTGACCATACCGGTGAAGCGCGGAGAGCATGAGTAACTCCATACCTTGGAGCTTCATCGACTTTTTAGACGCAGCACTCAGGTGGTAATGCACCCAACCAGATCTGTCCAGAAGGAAGAATGCGCCGGCGAGGAATTGCCCCTCGCTATCGGTCACCTCAGCCAGTTCGCAATCGTTGCCCAATCGTCTAGCGTGTTCAAGGAAGAATGATTCGGAGAATCGGTAGTAGTCAGAGGTGCCCTTTGCCGCCATCAAGGCTGTGTACTGTCGATAGAAGGCAAGGATTTTGTCATGTTTAAATTCCGTGAGCGGATGAAATGCGACCGTCAGGCCCGCACGCATGGCATAGTTAGCTGACCATCGTAACTTTTGCGGCATACCAGCAAGGTAGTCTGTGAATGTGGACTTTCCCTGCAAAGTCGCCGCATATGTGATGCGATTGAGCCGCGTCAAATGACTGGGCACGAGCAACTGATTTACAAGGAATGGAGAGTGCCGAAGAAACAGGGCAACAATGCCAGCATCGTATAGAAATGCTCTCAGCCCATGCACGCACTCATCGGTCAGGGTCAATCCACCGAATAGTCCGCCATAGCCGTAGGCAGAGTAAGCCTCATGTATGCCGTCACCCACTTTACGAACCAACAGGGGCAACCAAGCGACTTGGTTACCAGTTCGGCACAACAACAGTCGCGCCTCGCTTGCATCCTGTGCCGCGAAAAGAGACTGATAGCGTTCGCTCATGTAAATCGGGGCATCGCCAGGCAAGGTTTGCGGCTGGGCCCACTCAAACACTGCTTCCGAGGGGGATTGGGGCATTGATGTTTTCAAGAAGCGATGCTTTCCGGCAACACGCTGCTTGGCAGATTCACAACGCGGGCCCCAAGCCACTCAGCGTTATCCAACGGACCACGTAGAGCATGTGTGTAAATCGGCAACCGCGTCATCAGCGCCCAGATAGGTCGCGTCATCACGCCTGCATTATTGGTTGTCTGAAGCAGTTCGTCGCGCTGCTTGCTATCTTGACAAATGATACCGTTCAACCAATAGTTGGAGCGACAACCCTCAGGCTCAACAATTGGCTGGAACTCGCTGCCTTTGAAAAACTCGATGTAGCGAGCAGCCAAGATGCGCTTAGACTCGAGAAAAGCGGGAAGCTGTTCCAACTGTGCGCAGCCGAGCGCCGCATTTAGATTGGGCAAACGATAGTTGTAGCCAATCTCGTCATGCACGAACTCATAGGGGTGCTGGATTTTGGCAGTGGTTGTCAGGTGCTTAGCACGCTTACCAGTGATCTCATCAGTAAGCAACATCCCCCCACCGCCAGTGGTCATAATTTTGTTGCCATTAAAGCTGAGTACGCCAATCCTACCAAAGTTACCGGTATGGCGGCCCTTGTAGTAGCTACCTAACGACTCGGCAGCATCTTCGATCAGGATTAGGTGCCAGCGTTCACAAACGGTGATCAGAGAGTCAAGCTCTACAGGATGGCCGAAGGTGTGCATCGGAAGGCAGGCTCGGATACGGCGGTGCCCGACGCGAGTTCGGCAATCGCCGTTATCGTCAATCAACGCATACTCAGCTAACCAAGCATCCAATGCTGCAGGGGAAAGGCCGAGTGTGGACCGATCCACATCAACGAACAGTGGCTCAGCGCTGCAGTAGGCGATTGCATTACAAGTGGCCACGAAGGTCAGGGACTGCGTCACCACTAAATCGCCCGGCAGGACATCAGCCAGTTTCAATGCAATATGGAGTGCGGCAGTACCATTCATCACAGCAACTGCACGTTGACTACATGTAAACGCAGCCATATCTCTTTCGAACCGGTCGACGTAAGTGCCGACACTGGAAACGAAGGTCGAATTAATCGTATCCAGAACCAATTCCCGCTCTCGACCGTTGAATACAGGCGCATGAAGAGGGATGAATTCATTGGTCCGATACTGATTACGGACGAAACGGATGAGAGAGTCCAACATTCCTACCTCAGACGTTATATATGCTAGCCTTGTATTTGGCGAGGTTTTCTGCTCGCGTAAACCATGCCACAGTTTCCTTGAGGCCCGCCCGAATGTCGTAGGATGGCACAAACCCTGTTAGATCCCGAATCTTTGTGTTGTCACACCATAAGCGAAACACCTCAGACTTTTCTGGGCGCAGCCGTTGCTTATCAACAAGGAACTCTACATCGCTGTTCATCAGCTCACGAATCAGACTTAACGTATCTCCAATCGAAATTTCAAAATTAGACCCAATATTCACCGTCTCGCCGATTGCTTTGTCGCAGCGCGCTAATTCAAGAAAGCCACGGCATGTATCTGTCACATAGTTAAAGTCACGAGTCGGACTCACATCTCCAAGTTTGATTTGTGTCTTGCCGCTGGCAATCTGGCTGATGATGGTTGGGATGACAGCTCGAGCAGATTGACGAGGGCCATACGTGTTGAATGGGCGTGCGATAGTTAGCGGCAACTCGAATGCATTGAAGAAGCTCATTGCCATAGCATCCGCACCTATTTTTGAAGCACTGTATGGCGACTGCGGCTGCAAAGGGTGCTTTTCGTCTATAGGCACATATTGTGCGGTGCCGTAGACCTCGCTGGTTGAAGTGTGAATTACGCGCTTCACACCATTCTCAAGCGCTGCTTGGCAGATATTGAGAGTACCTTTAACGTTGGTGTCTACATAGCTGTCGGGGGCTACATAGGAATAGGGAATAGCGATCAATGCTGCCAAGTGGAAAATGATATCAACATCTTTCGTAATATGCTTGCAGTAATGAGGATCACGCACATCGCCATTAAGAACCTCTACCTCATCTATGCACTCGACATCCTCCAGCCAACCCCAATAGTTAAAGGAGTTGTATTGTGACAACGCCTTTACTTTGTAGCCCTGCTTTATAAGAAGCTCAGTAAGGTGCGAGCCTATAAAGCCATCAGCTCCGGTCACCAAAACAGATTCTAGTTTGTTACTCATGCCTTTGCCTTCCTTCCGGATCATGGTTTTTACTTTGAATTTGAGGGCTTCAACCTCAGCCTTCAGTACTTCGTACCCTTCCATCTTCCGTTGCAAAAACCGATCCGTAGTGGCTAGTGCCGCTCACTCAAAGGCGAGGCAGTTGTACTGTCAAGCAACATGCGGCATCTTTTTCACAACGCGGGGCAGTCACGTCCCCCATTGTTTCGGATGCAACAAAACACCAAGACGCCAAGACGCCCCCTTAGCCGCAATTAAGTATACAGGCAACGAGCAAGGTCTCCTGATCGCCTGCCAACTCTATTGACCTCAAACCGGTTTTTTATGCTTGACAAAAGCTGGCTTGGCGTGAGAACTGGCCTTGCGCAACACCAGTAGACGTGGTGCGTGGAAGGTAACTAACCGGCGATAAATCCACATATAAGCTGCCACAAACAGCAGCGTGCACAGTTGCAGTGCCCATTCCACCTTCCAGAACAGCAGTGCCGGCATCATGGAAAACAGCGCGACACCCCACAAGTAGGGTGCGGTCAGGCTATTTCGGCGAGTCAAGTGCTTAGCTTCCTTGCTACCAACCATCCATCGCACTAACCGCTTGTACACAAGCATGTGAAAATGTAAGCCGTCCGGCAGGCCGGGCGACATCTTTCGCAGAAACTTCTTACGCCAGATCGAGAACAGTGTCTCGAACACTGGGTAAATCAGCACCAGCAACGGGAACCAAGGCGACACCACGCCGGGATGGCGGGCCACCAGCAATACGGCCAACTCAGCCAGCACAAAACCGACCAGATATGCGCCAGCATCGCCAGCGAAGATCATTCCAAGCGGAAAGTTCCACACCATAAACCCTATTACGCTGCCTACCAGTGCCAAGCATACTGACAGCAGCGGAATGTCTCCAACCGCCAATGAGACATAGGCAATAGCCAGCGACGCAAACACCACCACGCCCCCCATTAACCCGTTATAGCCGTCAATGATGTTAATCGAGTGGCAGACGCCGCCGACAGCAAAAACAGTCAGGACCATCGCCAACATGGGCATTGCGGTAAGCAGATAATCAAGGCCCGCGATACCCACCCCCGGTAGCACTGCATTCACACTGAACAATGCGATCACAGCTGACACAAATGCTGCCAATAGACGAATCAGCGGACTCACCTTTTTGGTCAAGTCCTCAATGAGTCCCGCAATGAAAACCGGTGCAGTAGCCAATTGCACCCCCCAGAGCACTGCACGGTCAGCAAGCGGCGCCAACATCATCACCATACATCCCGCCAGCAATCCAGCCAGTATCGGCACGCCACCAATGCGTGGCGTCGGTTTGGCGTGGAACTTCTGCACGCCGTCTAAATCATGATCCATCGACAGTTTTGCATGCAGGTGCTGGGTGCGGATCAACAGCATACCGGCCAGCAGGGATGCCAGCAGTGATGAAAACAGAACTGCAAGTAGCATTCTGATTGTTCCAAAAATTATGACTTATAAAGATTTGAAGCAAATTCGACTATATTTTATTATTTTTGCATATAAGTGACAACAACCAACAAGTTATTGCCGTAGCTAGTGGAGCCGGAACTTCCCGTTCTGCCAGACTCTGCTGCAGGAACCGCACGAGACATCAAAACTGACTTTTGTTTGTTCAGCCTCAGGACATAAAGGGTGCGTCTCAGGAGCAGGCGACTCGCGGGTGACAGTTTGCCAGCATGACGCTCAGCCGTACCTGCGGCGCCAAGCGGTTTACGTGGGCGATCTACTGATTACTGCTCGACATTGCATAGGCAAAGCCGCTTCTGCAGTAGCATTCTGCAAAAGCGGCTTTAGGTGCACGACTTTTTACCACACATGCAGGTAGCTAAGCATCCCCTCTGCCGCCTGGCGACCTTCGAACACGGCCCGCACCACCAGGTCGGCGCCGCGTACCTGGTCGCCACCAGCGAAGATTTTCGGGTTGCTGGTCTGGTACTTGATCTCGCCGTGACTGCTAGCAAGGGTACGTCCGTTGGCCGCAGTGGCGATGCCCTGACGCTCGAACCAGTCAGCCGCCTCGGCCTGGAAGCCGAAGGCGATGATGACGTGGTCGCATTCGATCACTTCTTCGCTACCCGGCACAATCTCGGCATTGCGGCGCCCCTTGGCGTCCGGTGCGCCCAGGCGGGTTTCCGCCAGTTTCAGGCGCAGGCTGCCGTCGGCGGCCTGTTCGATGCCCATCGGCTGACGATTCCACAGGAACTCCACGCCCTCTTCGCGTGCGTTGTTCACTTCGCGCTTGGAGCCCGGCATGTTGGCCTCGTCGCGGCGGTAGGCACAGATGACCTTCTTGGCACCCTGGCGGATGGAGGTGCGGTTGCAGTCCATGGCGGTGTCGCCACCACCCAGTACCACCACGCGCTTGCCTTCCATCGATACCGGCACTTCGCCAGCCGGCAGGGTATCCAGGCACTGGCGTACGTTGTTGATCAGGAACGGCAGCGCTTCCAGCACGCCCGGCAGGCTTTCACCTTCAAAGCCGCCCTTCATGTACTTGTAGGCGCCCATGCCCATGAATACCGCGTCGTACTGGCTGAGCAGTTCTTCGATCTGGATGTCGCGGCCAATCTCGGTATTGAGGCGGAATTCCACCCCCATGCCTTCCATGATCTCCCGGCGGCGCTTCACCACGGCCTTTTCCAGCTTGAACTCCGGGATGCCAAAGGTGAGCAGGCCGCCGATTTCCTCGTAACGGTCGAACACCACCGGGCGCACACCGTTGCGTACCAGCACGTCGGCACAGGCGAGGCCGGCCGGGCCGGCGCCGATGACGGCAACCTTCTTGCTGCTCCACACCACCTTGGACATGTCCGGACGCCAGCCGGCCTTGTAGGCTTCGTCGGTAATGAATTTCTCGATGCTGCCGATCGTTACCGCACCAAAACCGCCCTGCTCCAGGGTGCAGGCACCTTCGCACAGGCGATCCTGCGGGCAGACACGGCCGCAGATCTCCGGCAGGCTATTGGTCTTGTGCGACATTTCCGCCGCTTCGAACAACTTGCCTTCCTTCACCAGCTTCAGCCAGTTGGGGATGTAGTTGTGTACCGGGCACTCCCACTCGCAGTAGGGGTTACCACAGGACAGGCAGCGGCCAGCCTGGTCGCCGGCATCCACCGCGTGCAGCGGTGTGTAGATTTCTTTGAATTCGATCTTGCGCACAGCGACTTCTACCTTGTCGCCGGGGTTGCGCGAGAGCTTCATGAACTGGAAAACGTCACCCATGATTCCGTTCCTCCGGCATGCGGCCAAGGTTGGCCGCAAACCGTTTCCTTTTTAGTCGAGCGCCCGACCGTTCAGCCTTGCTGCCGCAGCGCAGCAACAGGGTCGAGCGGACGCATAAGGGGCGGACATCCCGCCCGTCCCTTTAGTCCTTCAGCAGGCTGTCGAGCTTGGCGGCCTTCGGCTTCACCAGCCAGAAGTAATCCACGTAATCGTCGAAGTTCTCCAGCATGGCGCGGCCGGTTTCCGAACCGGTCAGCTCCACGTGCTTGGCGATCTTCTCCAGCAGGTAGGCGCGGTACATGCCCATCGCCTCGCCGTTGATCAGGTGAATGTCGATCAGCTCGTTGTTGTAGCGGTAGGCAAAACGCTCTTCCGGGTCGTAGACGAAGGCAAAGCCGCCCGTCATGCCGGCACCGAAGTTGTAGCCGGTTTCACCCAGCACGATCACGCTGCCGCCGGTCATGTATTCGCAGCAGTGGTCACCCGCGCCCTCGATGACTGCCAGCGCACCGGAGTTACGCACCGCGAAACGCTCGCCAGCCACACCGGCTGCGAACAGCTGACCGCCGGTGGCACCGTACAAGCAGGTGTTGCCGACGATGATGGACTCGTCCGATTTGTAGGCCGCGTTTTTCGGCGGGTAGATCACTACGCGGCCACCGGCCATACCCTTGCCCACGTAGTCGTTGGCATCGCCTTCCAGCTCCAGATGCAGGCCCGGGGCGTTCCACACGCCGAAACTCTGGCCGGCGGAACCCTGGAACTTCACCTTCAGGCAGCCGAACGGCAGGCCGGCCGCACCGTGCACGCGGGCGATTTCGCCAGACAGGCGGGCACCGATCGAGCGGTGGGTGTTCTCGATGTGGTAGGACAACTCCAGCATCTGCTTGTTGTTGATGGCTGGCAGTGCATCCTGCAGCACTTGCTCGGCAAACTCGCCCTTGTCAAACGACGGGTTGGAGTCGCTCACGCAGAAGCGCGGCACGCTGTCCGGCACGGTGCCCTGCGACAGCAGCGGAGCCAGGTTCAGCTTCTGTTGCTTGCCGGTGGCGCCTTCACGCAGGGTGAGCAGATCCATGCGACCGATCAGCTCTTCCATATTGCGCACGCCAAGTTTGGCCATCCACTCGCGGGTTTCCTGGGCAATGAACAGGAAGTAGTTCATCACCATTTCCGGCAAGCCGATGAAGTACTTGGAGCGCAGCTTCACTTCCTGGGTGGCCACGCCGGTGGCGCAGTTGTTCAGGTGGCAGATACGCAGGAACTTGCAGCCCAGCGCGATCATCGGGCCGGTACCGAAGCCGAAGCTCTCGGCGCCCATCAGCGCGGCCTTGATCACGTCGAGGCCGGTTTTCAGACCACCGTCCGTTTGCATGCGCACGCGGCCACGCAGACCGTTGGCACGCAGCACCTGCTGTGCTTCGGTGAGGCCCAGTTCCCACGGACTGCCTGCGTATTTCACGCTAGTCAGCGGGCTGGCGCCGGTACCGCCGTCGTAGCCGGAGATGGTGATCAGGTCGGCATAGGCCTTGGCCACACCGGCGGCAATGGTGCCCACGCCCGGCTCGGCTACCAGTTTCACCGACACCAGCGCCTTGGGGTTTACCTGCTTCAGGTCGAAGATCAACTGAGCCAAGTCTTCGATCGAGTAGATATCGTGGTGCGGCGGCGGCGAGATCAGGCTGATACCCGGCTTGGAGCAGCGCAGCTTGGCGATCAGCGGCGATACCTTGTCGCCCGGCAGTTGGCCGCCCTCGCCCGGCTTGGCACCCTGGGCCACTTTGATCTGCAGCACTTCGGCATTCACCAGGTAATGCGGGGTGACACCAAAGCGGCCGGAGGCCACCTGCTTGATCTTGGACATCTTCTCGGTGCCGTAGCGCACCGGGTCTTCGCCGCCTTCACCGGAGTTGGAGCGACCGCCAAGGCGGTTCATGGCGGTAGCCATTGCCTCGTGTGCTTCCGGCGACAGTGCGCCCAGCGACATACCGGCGGAGTCGAAACGCTTGAGGATGCTTTCCACCGGCTCCACTTCGTCAATGGAGATCGGGGTGATGCCGTCGAGGTTCACTTCCATCAGGTCGCGAAACATCGCCACCGGGCGGGTGTTCACTAGCTCGGCGTACTGCTTGTAGGCGTCGTAGTCGGTGTTCTGTACGGCCTTCTGCAGCACCTGCACCACGTCCGGGTTGTAGGCGTGGTATTCCTCGCCGTGCACGTACTTGAGCAGACCGCCCTGGGTGATGGCGCGCATCGGGTTGAACGCCAGCTTGGACAGCTTTTTCTGGTCGTCCTCGAAGTCCTCGAAGCTGGCGCCGGAAATACGCGAAACAGTACCCTTCAGGCACAGCTCCACCACGCTCTCGTGCAGGCCGATGCCTTCGAACAGCTGGGCACCGCGGTAGCTGGCGATGGTGGAAATACCCATCTTGGACAGCACCTTCATCAGGCCCTTGTTGATGCCCTTGCGGTAATGCTGCAGCGCTTCGTTCACGCGCAGGCTCACGTCGCCGGTCTGCACCAGGTCAACAATGGTCTGGTACGCCAGGTACGGGTACACCGCGGTAGCGCCGTAGCCGATCAGCGCTGCCATCTGGTGCGGGTCACGCACAGTGCCGGTTTCCACCAGGATGTTGGCCTTGCAGCGTAGGCCGCAGTCGATCAGCGCGTGGTGCACGGCGCCGGTGGCGAACAGCGCGTGGATAGGCAGACGGTTGGCCGCAATGGTGCGGTCGGACAGCACCACGATCACGCTGCCTTCCTGCACCGCTTCCACCACGTGGGCGCACAGCTTGCGGATGGCGTCTTCCAGGCCGATTTCCGCCGGGTCGTAGCACAGGTCGAAGGTGGTAGCCTTCAGGTAGGATTCGGTGCGGGTGGTGATGCGCAGGAACTTCTCGCGCGACAGCACCGGGCTGCGCACTTCCAGGCGCTTGGCGTGCTCGGCGGTCTCCTCGAACATATTGCGCTCTGGGCCGAACACGGTGTTCAGCGACATCACGATGGCTTCGCGGATCGGGTCGATCGGCGGGTTGGTCACCTGGGCAAACTGCTGACGCAGGTAGTCAAACGGCGAGCGCACCTTCTGGCTGAGCACCGCCATCGGGGTGTCATCGCCCATGGAGCCCACGGCTTCCTGGCCGTCTTCGGCCAGCACGCGCAGGATCTGGTCGCGCTCTTCAAAGCTGATGTTGAACAGCTTCTGGTAGTTGAGCAGTTGCTCCTTCGGCCAGGCTTCCAGGCCGGCGTCGTCCTCGATGGATAGCTCCAGGCGCGAACCGGCGTCCTTGATCCACTGGCGGTACGGCTTGGCAGATTTCAGCTGTGCATCGATGTCTTCCGGGTACAGGATCTCGCCGGTTTGCAGGTCGGCCGCAAACAGCTGGCCCGGCTTCACGCGGCCTTTCTTCACCACGTCTTCCGGCTTGTAGTCCCATACGCCCACTTCGGAGGCGATGGTGAGGATATTGTCCTTGGTCAGTACCCAGCGCGCCGGGCGCAGGCCGTTACGGTCCAGCATACAGCCGGCGTAGCGGCCATCGGTCAGCACGATGCCGGCCGGGCCATCCCACGGCTCCATGTGCATGGAGTTGAATTCATAGAACGCGCGCAGGTCCTTGTCGGTGCTGTCCACGTTCTGCCATGCCGGCGGCACCAAGAGGCGCAGCGCGCGGAACAGCGGAATGCCGCCCATCAGCAGGCCTTCCAGCATATTGTCCAGCGACATGGAGTCGGAGCCATCGGTCTGCACGATCGGGCGGATCGCGTCCATATCGATGTGCGGCGAGGTCATGATGCGTTCGCGGGCGCGCGCCCAGTTGCGGTTGCCCTGCACGGTGTTGATTTCACCGTTGTGCGCCAGGAAGCGGAACGGCTGCGCCAGCTTCCACTGCGGCCAGGTATTGGTGGAGAAGCGCTGGTGGAACACCGCCAGGCTGGACTCGAAACGCGGGTCGGACAGGTCCAGGTAGAACTTGTGCAGGTTCTCCGGGGTTACCAGGCCCTTGTACGACAGCGTATGTGGCGACAGCGTGGGAATGTAGAAGTACGGATCGTCCGCCTTGTTGGCCTTCTCGGCCTGGCGGCGGCCCATGTACAGGCGGCGCTGGAAGGCCAGCTCGTCCATGCCGAACGGGCAGTTCACGAACACCTGGTGGAAGCTCGGCAGCGAGGCCATGGCCTGCTCGCCACAAGCGGCGATGTCGATAGGCACCGCACGGAAACCGGCCACTTCCAGGCCCTGGTTTTCCAGGTATTCCTGCAGGCGCGAACGGCTGCGCTCGCCATCCTGCGGGTGGCTGAACACCAGGCCGGCGGCATAGGTTGCCTTCAGCGTAATGCCGGCCTCGGCCGCCACTTCGCGCAGGAAGCCGTCCGGCTTGCGGAACAGCAGGCCACAGCCATCGCCCGACTTGCCGTCAGCCGCCACCGCGCCGCGGTGGGTAAGCTTGGCCAGCGAGGAAATGGCGGTTTGCACCAGCCAGTGGGAAGGTTTGTCATCCAGCTGCGCAATCAAGCCGAAGCCACAGCTGTCCTGTTCGAAGTCCGGGCTATAGAGTGTGCCCTCCAGCCAACGCTGTCTGTCCATCGTTTGTCCCTGCTTATAATGTGAAGCGAATGCCTTCGATTCTAAGGTCAAGATAGCTGACCTGCAACCGCTTTTTGTGCGGCGCATTACATGAACAAAATCAATAACTTGAATCGATTTTTTGCCACTTTCCGCAAACGTAAAGCCGGCAAATGTTTATGTTTACGGGACATCAAGCTTCAAAAAAACGACAACCAAAAACCGTAGTTTCACCCCTACAAAATATTGGATTCCAAATACTGTCAGACAATAAACAAATGACATTCCTGCACCCCAATTCGGCATCCTCGCCACTATTCCGCCAGCTGGCAGAGCAGGCACTGGCACGATCGGCCGGCGCCCCGCTGGTGGCGGGCAACAGCGTGGAAGTGCTGTTTGATGCCGAAGCCAATTTCTCGGCCTGGCTGCATGCCATCCAGCAAGCACAAAGTGTGGTACTGGTAGAGATGTACCTGTTTGCCAACGACGACTTCGGCCGTGAATTGCGCGACCTGCTGTGCCGCAAGGCACTGGCCGGCGTGCGGGTGTACCTGCTGTACGACTGGCTGGGGTGCTGGCGCGAGCATTACAGCGGTTTCTTCAAACCGCTGCTGCAGGCAGGCGCCCAGGTGCGGGTATGGCAGGCCCCAGGCCTGTCCCGTGGCCTGCGCCTGCTGGGGCGCGACCACCGCAAGCTGATCGTGGTGGATGGCCACAGCGCGTTCATTGGCGGGCTGTGCGCCAGCTCACGCTGGCAGGACTGGCGAGATACCGGCCTGCGGCTGCAAGGCCCGCTGCTGGCCGATGCCATCGCCGCCTTTGCCGACAGCTGGGCGCAATGCGGCAGCCCGCTGCAGCTACCCACCTTGGCCGCAAGCGAACCCGGCGGCGACATTGCTGCCCGGCTGATCGCCACCACCCCGGCCACCGCCAACCTGATGCGGCTGGATCTGCTGATTGCCGGTTTTGCCCGCGAACGGCTGTGGCTGACCGATGCCTACTTCATGGGCACCAGCGCCTACCTCACCGCCCTGCAGCACGCAGCGCGGGATGGCGTGGATGTGCGCCTGCTGGTGCCGCGCGCCAGCGACATCGGCTGGATTGCCACCATCTCGCGTACCCAGTACCGCCCGCTACTGGAAGCCGGCGTGCGGGTGTTCGAATGGAACGGCACTATGGTGCATGCCAAGACCGCGGTGGCCGACCAGCGCTGGGCGCGCATCGGCTCCACCAACCTGAACCTGTCCAGCTGGCTGGCCAACCGCGAGATCGACCTCGCCATCGAAGATGAAGGCGTGGCCGGCATCATGGCCGATCGCTTCCTGCTGGACCTGGAAAACGCCACCGAAATCGTACTGGGCGGCCACCGCCGCCGACCGGTGCCATCGCAACCGGCACTGCGCCACAGCCATGGCCGGCTGTCACTGCGGCAACAGGCAGCAGTTGGGGCGGCTGCGGCGGCACGACAGGCAGCGCGCATCGGCGCGGTACTGGACAGCGCGGTGCGCGGCACCCGCGACGTGGACGACAGCGAGGCCAGCGCCTTCCTGAGCATCGGCCTGGTGCTGCTGCTGCTGGCCATCGCCATCGCGGCATTCCCCTACCTGGCGGCGCTGCCGCTGACCCTGATCCTGCTGCTGGCCGCCGTCAGCGTGCTGCTACGCGCCTGGCAGCTGTACCGGCGGCGGCGGCACAAAAAACAACACCCGACCTCGCCACGCGGCGGCAGCGATGACGGACACTAGCCGCTCGCTACTGGACATCGCCCTGCCCACAACCTAAACCGATGATGAAAAACGATATTCTGCCGCCATGACACAGCCTCGACGCCGCAGCAGGAAGCTGGCTGGCGCGGGCTGACAGCGAACATTCGCCGGCTGGTGGCGCGGGCCGTCCGATAGCGGCGTAATGGCAGCAAAAAAAATCGGCGCTGTAATACTGCTGTGCAACATGAAGACCGACAATGCCGCTACAATGCGCGCTTTCTTGGGTTATTCGAAGGTGTTTTCCGCTGCGGCCAACCCCGCAACGGTAGACAACACCCTAAGCCGGCAGACGTGAAGGAGGCTCTCCTCCCAGTGCGGACCGCGGTGCAAAGCGCCCCTTTTGTTCCGGTTGCAGTCGCCCCCCGATTTCTGACTGCAGCCGGTTAAAACAACGCGCCTCAAGGCCAGCCATCCAGGGCGGCGGCATCACGTCGTACGTACAGAACTGTGCCCCAACGCGCACCGAGTGACACTTCCGGCCCTGCCGTGAAGGCCGTTACAGGTGCCACGAACCATGCAGCTGCACCCTGCCTGGTTCACGCTCTGCCCATGCGGTCTTTATGCAGTGCCTGATGTGTCCGAGTTACAGCAATCAAGGACTCAGGTATGCGTTTTCACTTCCCCATCGTCATCATCGACGAGGACTTCCGTTCCGAGAACACCAGCGGTTCCGGCATTCGTGAGCTGGCCGACGCCATCAAGGCCGAAGGCATGGACGTCATCGGCTACACCAGCTATGGCGACCTGACCTCGTTCGCGCAGCAGCAAAGCCGCGCCGCCGGCTTCATCCTGTCCATCGACGACGAGGAATTCCAGACCGACGAGGATGCCGAGGCAGCCCTGGGCGGCCTGTACGGCTTTGTGGCCGAGATCCGCCGCCGCAACCCGGACATCCCGGTGTACCTGTACGGCGAAACCCGCACCGCGCGCCACATCCCCAACGACATCCTGCGCGAGCTGCACGGCTTCATCCACATGCACGAGGACACCCCGGAGTTCGTGGCACGCCACATCATCCGCGAGGCCAAGAGCTACCTGGATAGCCTGGCACCGCCGTTCTTCCGCGCGCTGGTGAACTACGCCTACGACGGCTCCTACAGCTGGCACTGCCCGGGTCACTCCGGTGGCGTGGCGTTCCTGAAGTCGCCGGTAGGTCAGATGTTCCACCAGTTCTTCGGCGAGAACATGCTGCGCGCCGACGTGTGCAACGCAGTGGACGAGCTGGGCCAGCTGCTGGACCACACCGGCCCGGTAGCGGCATCGGAGCGCAACGCGGCACGCATTTTCAGCTGCGACCACCTGTTCTTCGTCACCAACGGCACCTCCACCAGCAACAAGATCGTGTGGCACAGCACCGTGGCCGCCGGCGACATCGTGCTGGTAGACCGCAACTGCCATAAATCCAACCTGCACGCCATCATCATGACCGGGGCGATCCCGGTGTTCCTGATGCCGACGCGCAACCACTACGGCATCATCGGCCCGATTCCGAAGAGCGAGTTCTCGCTGGAAGCGATCCGCGCCAAGATTGCGGCCAACCCCTTCGCCCGCGAAGCGCTGGCCAAGAACCCGAACGCCAAGCCGCGCATCCTCACCCTCACCCAGTCCACCTACGACGGCATCCTGTACAACGTCGAGGAGATCAAGGGCATGCTGGATGGCGAGGTGGATACCCTGCACTTCGACGAAGCCTGGCTGCCGCACGCCAGCTTCCACGATTTCTATGGCGACTTCCACGCCATCGGCGAGGGCCGCCCGCGCTGCAAGGAATCGATGATTTTCTCCACCCAGTCCACCCACAAGCTGCTGGCCGGCATCTCGCAGGCCTCGCAGATCCTGGTGCAGGACCCGGAGAACCGCCAGCTGGACACCATGAGCTTCAACGAAGCCTACCTGATGCACACCTCCACCAGCCCGCAGTACGCCATCATCGCCAGCTGCGATGTGGCCGCGGCCATGATGGAGCAGCCGGGCGGCCAGGCGCTGGTGGAAGAATCGCTGGTGGAAGCGCTGGATTTCCGCCGCGCCATGCGCAAGGTGGACGAAGAATACGGCGACGACTGGTGGTTCCGCGTGTGGGGCCCGGATGCGCTGTCCGATGACGGCATCTGCGACCCGGCCGACTGGACGCTGAAGCCGGAAGACAGCTGGCACGGCTTTGCCGGCATCGAAGACGGCTTCAACATGCTGGACCCGATCAAGGCCACCATCCTCACCCCGGGCCTGGCGCTGGACGGCAGCTTCGAGGAGCTGGGCATCCCGGCCGCCATCGTTACCAAGTACCTCACCGAACATGGCGTGGTGGTGGAAAAAACCGGCCTGTACAGCTTCTTCATCATGTTCACCATCGGCATCACCAAGGGCCGCTGGAATACCATGATCTCGCTGCTGCAGCAGTTCAAGGACGATTTCGACAAGAACCAGCCGCTGTGGCGCGTGATGCCGGAATTCGTGGCCAAGTACCCGCAGTACGAGCGCGTGGGCCTGAAGGACCTGTGCCTGAAGATTCACCGCCTGTACGGCGAGCACGACATTGCCCGTCTGACCACCGAGATCTACCTGTCGGAAATGGCGCCGGCGATGCGCCCGGGCGAAGCGTTTGCCAAGATGGCGCACCGCGACATCGAACGCGTGCCGGTGGACCAGCTGGAAGGCCGCGTCACCGCCGTGCTGCTCACCCCGTACCCGCCGGGCATCCCGCTGCTGATTCCGGGCGAGGTGTTCAACCAGACCATCGTTGATTACCTGCGCTTCGTGCAGGCCTTCAACCGCCAGCTGCCGGGCTTCGAAACCGACGTGCATGGCCTGGTGGCTACCGAGATCGACGGCAAGAAGACCTACTGCGTGGATTGCGTCAAAGCCTGAGCCAGCCAGCAGTAAACCCATGCGGCCAACCCCACGCGGGGTTGGCCGCTTTGTTTGCAGCCGGCAACACAGCAGCCATAATGAAACATTGTCAAATCCGACTCACTGGAGCCGCCATGAGGTTGCCTGCCTTCGGCTGCATGCTGCTGTGTAGCGCCCTGCCGCTAGCGGCACAGCAGTTGACCGTCTACACCACCGACTACCCGCCACTGAGCATGGTGGGTCAGAGTGGGAATATCAGCGGCATCGGCATCGAACTGCTGCGCCAGGCGGCGCAGAAAAGCGGCATCACCCTCGACATCCGCGGTGATCTGGCTTGGAAGCGGGCACAACAAAGCGCAAAACAGACCCGCAACGTCTGCCTGTATCCGTTTACCCGTGCCGAGGTGCGGGAACACCAGTTTCGCTGGGTAAGCCTGGTGATACCGAGCGAGCATGGCCTGTATGCCTTGCCGGACGGGCCCCGGCCTCAACAGATCGGCGATGTCGCCAAGCTGCGTACCGTGGTAATGCTGGGCACCACCGCCGAAGGCCGCTTGCGCGACCAGGGCCTGCCCTATACCACCACCATCACGCCGGCAGACAGCCTGCGCATGCTGCGGCACCGTGCCGTGGACCTGTGGGCGGTACATGACATCGTTGCCCGCTACTATGCGGTGCAACTGGCAGTACCCATTCGCCGCACCATGGGGCTGGGCCGGGCGGATATCTGGCTGGCGTGCAACCTGGCGGTACCCATGGAGCAAGTGACGCGGCTGGACAAGGCCATCACCCAGCTGCGCGCCAATGGAGAAGACGAGCGCATCACCCAGCGCTACCTGCAGCGGCAGACTCCGTAGCGCTACGGAGACCGGCAGCAACACCGGGCTGCGATAATGCCGCAATGAAGATACCCACCCTGCGACAGACCGTGTGCTACTGGCTGCTGGCCAGCCTGCTGGGCAGCGCCTTGCTGGGCTACCGCGCACTGCGCGAGCAGCAGGAGCGCTTCCTGCAGGACAGCAGCATTGCCCACCGCCTGCTGAGCCAGAAAACCGTGCAACACGATGCGGTGCTGGCCACGCTGGCCCAGCTGGAAACGCCCCCCGCCGCCGAGCGCCTGCTGGCCGGTCTGCAACCGGCCCTGCCACAACTGCTGGCCATCGGTCGCTGGCAGGCCGGCCGCTGGCAAGGCAGCGCGCCGGAGCCAGCCGGTCTCTCCGCCGCCCTCCACCACGCCGCGCAACTACGCAGTGCCCAGACCCTGCCGGCAGGTGGCGGCAGCTACTGGCTGGTGGATGCCTCCGGCTGGAGCCTGCTGATCGACGCCCACCGCCTGCTGGCCGGCAGCGACTGGCCACCGGCGCTGGCGCGCATCAGCCTGGACCTGCCTGGCGGCGAACTGGCACTGCTGGCGCGCCAGCCGCAGCCGGCACCCTGGGGCTGGCTGCTGGCGGTAGACAAACGGCTGCCGGCCGCCAGCCAGCCGTTCGCCTTTCACAGCCGCCGGGTGCTGACCCCGGCCGAGTGGCCATGGGGGCAGTGGCTGGCGCTGTCCGCGCTGCTGGCACTGCTGCTGGGCCTGACCCGCGCCCGGCTGCAGGTACGCGCACAACGGCATCAGGCGCAGGAGCAGGCGCGGCTGGCCAACCTCAACCGGCTGGGCACACTGGGCGAAATGGCCGCCGGCATCGCCCACGAATTGAACCAGCCGCTCACCGCCATCCTCGCCAATGTACGCGCCGCCGAACGCATGCTGGACGACGAAGATGAACGCGACACGGTACGCCAGGCACTGCAGACCAGTGCCGCCCAGGCCCGCCGTGCCGCCGACATCGTTGGCCGCCTGCGCGCCATGGTGACCCAGCCCGGCGGCGGCTGCACGGCGCTGGACCCGCAACCCTTGCTGGAATCGCTGCTGGTGCTGCGCCACGACGAGCTGGCCAGCCGCAGGATCGCGCTCAGTTGGGACAACGCCAGCCCGGCAGCACGGCTGCAGGCCGAGCCGGTGGCACTGGAGCAGATTCTGCACAACCTGGTACAGAACGCCGCCGAGGCGCTGGGCAGCCGTGGCGGCCACATCCGCCTGCGTGGCGAGGCGCTGGGCAACCGTTACTGGCTGACGGTAAGCGACGATGGCCCCGGCATTCCGCCCGAGGTACTGCCACGGCTGTTCCAGCCCTTTTTCACCACCCGCGAAGGCGGCATGGGGCTGGGGCTGAGCCTGAGCGAAACCCTGGCGCACGGCATGCACGGCCAGCTCACCGCGGCCAACCTGCCGGCCGGCGGCGCCTGCTTCACCCTGAGCCTGCCACTGGCAGAGGAGCAAACATGAGCACCGACCGGCAATCGCCGCTGATCTACCTGCTGGACGACGACGACGCGGTGCGCGACGCGCTGGCGCTGCTACTGCGCAGCGTCGGCCTGCGCAGCCAGGGCTTTGCCGACCCGCAGGCCTTTCTCGCCGAGCATGACCGCGGCGCCATCGGCTGCCTGCTGCTGGACATCCGCATGCCCGGCATGAGCGGGCTGGACGTACTGGACCAGCTGGCTGCCAGCGACCTGCCGGTGATCATGCTCACCGGCCACGGCAACGTGGACCTGTGCCGGCGCGCGTTCAAGAGCGGTGCGGTGGAATTCCTGCAAAAGCCGGTGGACGACGACGTGCTGCTGGACGCGGTGCAGAAGGCGGTACGCCAGCACATCGCCAGCCGCGAGCGCCAGGCGGCAACGTTGGCCGCACGGCAGAAACTGGCACGGCTGTCCGGCCGCGAGCTGGACGTGCTGCAGCGCATCGCCGACGGTCTGAGCAACAAGGAAATCGCCCGCGAGCTGGCGCTGTCGCCACGCACGGTGGAAACCTACCGCGCCAATGTGTTCGCCAAGCTGGAGGTGGACACCCTGGCGCAGCTGATCCGCCACTACCTGGTGCTGCTGGCGGAGGGCATCTGACAGGCCAAGGGCGTCCAGATACCGCTGCAAACAAGCCTGCGGCCAACATTAGACTAAAACGGTAACGACGCGCCCCAAACCCGTTGGCGCGAGCCGGGCAAAAGGGGGCGCCCCAGGTGTTAAGACGCCGATCTGTCTGAGTCCCGAGCCGTTAGCGAGGGGCGAGTTCGGCGTCGCCTGGGGCGTGCCATTTTGCCCGGGGTTTCGAGCAGCCCCGGGGAGCCGGGGATTGGAAAGGGGCCGGCGGTCGGCCCCTTCCTCGTCCGCCGGGCGAAACCGGCATCAAGATCATCATCCGCGCAGCGGATTCCATACCCGCTCCACCAAAACAACACAGTGAGCGTTGGGCCTCGCTACGCTAGTCACCAAGCTACGTTGGCAGGGCGGAAACCCGATCCCACCGGTTGTTCCGCCACTCCACCCCATTCGCCCATCCCGCCAGCTAGCGGCGGAACACCCCGTGAGCGGGGTTTCCGCCCTACCGCCCGGCCATGCAGCCAGCCCCCTCCGTAGCACTACGGAGGCAGCGGCGTAATCAACCGAATGTTGCCGCGGCAGAGGATTGCCTAACATGCAGTCATCCCTCGCACCACAACGAACAGGAGCTTCACCATGATCCGCACCACCTGCACCGCCCTGCTGCTCGCCACCGCCACCCTGGCCCAGGCCGCCCCGCTGACCGAACGCAATATCTCGCTGGCCGATGCCCAAAAGCTGGCCACCGATGCCGTGGCGCAATGCCAGGCCAAGGGCTGGAATGTGGGGGTGAGCGTGGTGGATCGCGCCGGCAACCTGAAAGCCTTCGCCCGCGCCGACAATGCCGGCCCGCACACCATTGCCGCCAGCCAGGCCAAGGCTTTTACCTCCGCCTCCGCCAAGGCCCCTACCCTGGCGATGATGGAAAACGCGCAGAAGAATCCGGGGGCGGCCAACCTTACCGATATTCCGGGCTTCCTGCTGCTGGGCGGCGGCGTACCGCTGAAAGTTGGTAATGAAGTGATCGGTGCCATCGGCATCGGCGGTGCACCGGGCGGCAACCTGGACGAACAGTGCGCGCTGGCAGCCATCGACGCCAACGCGGCGATGTTCAAGTAAGCAGCGTGCGGCCAAGGTTGGCCGCAACCACAAAGCAGAAGGCCACGCCCATTGGGCGTGGCCTTCTGCTTTGCGTGGCGCCACCGTAGCCCGGATAAGCACAGCGCATCCGGGGAAGGCGCAAGCCCTGCCAACAGCTCCCGGATCAGCACAACGCACTAGGGAAGTCACCGACCGGCAAGACATTCCCGGATGCGCCTGCGGCTTATCCGGGCTACAAGTTGCAAGTCGGCTCAGACAAGGTAGCCCGGATAAGCGCAGCGCATCCGGGGAAGCCGCTCAGTCCGTCAGCGCCTGCGCCAGGTCGGCCAGGATATCGTCGATGTCTTCCACGCCGATGGACAGCCGCAGCTGGCCGTCGCGGATGCCCAGCGCCGCTTTCTGCTCCGGCGGCATGCCGCCGTGCGACATGGTGTAGCTGTGGTTGACCAGCGACTCCACCCCGCCCAGCGACTCGGCCAGCATGAACAGCTGCAGCTTGCCGGCAATGCGGCTGGCGGCAGCGCGGCTATTGTCTTTCAGGTACACGGTGACGATGCCGCCGAAACGGCGCATCTGCCGCTTGGCCAGTTCGTGCCCCGGGTGTTCCGGCAGGCCGGGGTAGAACACCTTTTCGATCGCCGGATGGTTCTGCAGGAAGGCAGCCACCTTCTCGGCGTTATCACAGTGACGCTCCATGCGCAGCGCCAGGGTCTTGATGCCGCGCAGGGTCAGGAAACAGTCCTGCGGCCCCGGCACCGCACCGGCGGCGTTCTGGATGAACTTGATCGCCTTGTACAGCTCGGCATCGCTCACCGCCACCAGCCCCAGCAGCACGTCGGAATGGCCGCCCAGGTACTTGGTGGCGGAATGCACCACGATGTCGGCGCCCAGTTGCAGCGGGTTCTGCAGGTAGGGGGTGGCGAAGGTGCTGTCCACCGCCACTTTCACGCCGTGCTGATGGGCGATGGCCGACAGCGCGGCAATATCCACCAGGTTCAGCAGCGGGTTGGTAGGCGATTCCAGCCACAGCAGTTTGGTATTGCTGCCGATCAGCGGGGCAAGGTTGGCCGCATCGGTCAGGTCGGCAAAAGTGATCTTGATACCCTGCGCCGCCATCACCCTGGTGAGGATGCGGTAGGCACCGCCGTACAGGTCGGCCACGGCGATGACTTCGTCACCCGGCTGCAGCGTGGCGCGCAGCACCGCGTCCACCGCCGCCATGCCGCTGGCAAACGCCATGCCGTGCGCGGCGTCTTCCAGTGCCGCCAGATTGGCTTCCAGCACCGCACGCGTCGGCGTGCCGGTGCGCGAGTAGGCGAAATCCAGCTGCTCGCCCACTTCGTCGTGCGCGAAGGCGGAGGTCTGGTAGATCGGCGGCATCAGCGCGCGCTGGTGGCCGTGGTAGTCGTAGCCGGCATGGACGGCCTTGGTGGCGAATTTCATCGGCAACTCCGTAGTCGGTGGCTTGCGGCCGATACGAGGCCACAACCATTTGTAGGGTGGGCAAAGGCGCAGCCGTGCCCACCGGCAAGGTATTTCTGGTGGGCACGCTATGCTTTGCCCACCCTACGGCCTGCGGCCAACGTTGGCCGCAAGCGCAAATCAACGCTGGTACGCGCGCTGCAGTTTGACCTCTACCCGCTTCTGCACCTGCTCGAACAGCGCGCTCAGCACCCAGTAGATGGCAGCGGCCATCAGGTACAAGGGCAGCGGCTGGAAGGTCTGCGCGATCAGGTCCTTGGTGGTCATCATCAGCTCGGACACGGTAATCACCGACACCAGCGAGGTGTCCTTGATCAGCGAAATCAGGCTGTTGGCCAGGCTGGGTACCGCCAGGCGCAGCGCCTGCGGCGCCACCACGAAGCGCATGCCCTGCCACCAGGACAGGCCAAGCGACAGCGCGGCATCCCACTGGCCGCGATCCACGCCGGCAATGGCGCCGCGCAGGCTTTCCGACAGGTAGGCGGCCACGTTCAGTGTCAGCGCCAGCACGCCGGCGGTTACCGGCTCGAATTCAATCCCTACCGACGGCAGGCCGTAGTAGATCACGAAGATTTGCACCAGCAGCGGCGTGCCGCGCATGGCGCTGACGTAGAACGCCATCAGTTGCGACAGCAGCGGAATGCGCGCCACCCGTGCCAATGCCACCACAAAGCCCAGCACCAGGCCCAGAACCATGGCAATGATGGCAAAGAACAGGGTCAGGCCGGCGCCCTGGATCAGCACCGGCATTGCATCTTTGGCCAGTTGTAGCCAGTCCATGTGGTCTCCTTGCCCGTCTCTCGTCGGGTCTGCAAATGAAAACGCCTCCGCGCCATGCGGAGGCGTGACAGTGTAGACAAAGCCCTTTCGCAGCGCGAGAGGGCTTTGTTTTATCAATCAGGCAGGCTGCCGATGCTCGCACCAGGCTGGAGCGGCCCGGCGGTGCCGGGTCCGGCAGCATCAGGGCGAAGCACCTGGTCAGCCGTCAGGCTGCCGATTTTAACGTGCAGCCGGTGCCTTGGACACGTCGATGCCGAACCACTTCACGGAAATCTTCTTGAAGCTGCCATCCTTGTACAGCGAGGTCAGCGCGCCGTCGATAGCGGTCTTGAACTTGGGGTTGCCCTTGGCGAACGGGATACCCATCGAGGTGGTACCACCTACCGGTGCGCCGGCCTTCAGCGGCAGCTTGGCTTCTTTCAGTGCGAACGGAATCAGCAGGCTGTCGTTGACGGCGGCATCGATGCGGCCCAGCGACAGGTCTTGCAGGATTTCCGGCGCGGACGGGTAGAACTTGGACTCGATGCCACCCTGTGCCTTCACCATCTCGGCGTAGTTGCTGCCCTGGGTCACACCCATTTTCTTGCCGGCGAGGTCGGCCAGGCTCTTGAAGTTGCGCTTCTCATCCTTGCGCACGATCAGCTGCGCGCTGGAGATGGTGTACGGCACGGAGAAGTCGAACACTTCCTTGCGCTTGTCGGTAATGGAAACCTGGTTCAGCACCACGTCGAACTTGCCGCCCTGCAGGCCGGCCAGCAGGCCGCTCCATTCGCCGGTGATGAATTCCGGCTTCAGCTTCAGCTTCTTGGCCAGCGCCGTGCCCAGTTCCACTTCGAAACCGGTCAGCTTCTGGTCCTTATCCTTGAAGTTGAACGGCGGGTAGGTGCCTTCCAGGGCGATCTTCAGGGTACCGCGCTGCTGTACGGTTTCCAGCAGATCGGCGGCGAAGGTGTGAGCGGTGAGGCCAAGCAGCGACAGCGCGAGCAGGGTTTTCTTCATCTTGTTTATTCCTTAAAGCTATTGATTGGTTAATCAATAAAACGAATGGCACTTTAACAAAATCGCCGGCGCCACTCCAGCACCGGCTTCGAACATATTTATCTATACAAATTCCGGACACCACGAAAAGCGCCAGCTTTCGTCGCGCTACTGCGTTGCTCACAAAAAATTCCTCCTTACATATCCCCCATATGCCGCGTCGGAATTTTTTATTCGCGCCTTGTCTCGCTTAGAAATCCGGGCTTTTCGAGGTGCCCTTCACCAGTGAGTAGCGCCTACCAGCCGTTTTCCAGCACCACCTGCCCCGGTGCGGCCAACCTGGCCAGCCGGCAGCCCAGCTGCTGCAACTGGGCGTAGGTGTCCTTCACCATGCGCGGGTTGCCGCAGATCATGAAGCGCGAAGCCTCCGGGCTGATGGCCAGGCCGGCAGCAGCGGCCAGCTCGCCGCTGGCCAGTAGCGCCGGGATGCGTGCATGCAGGCAGCCTGGCAGCTGCTCGCGCGTCACCACCGGCAGGTACTGCAGCTTGTGGGCATAGGCATCGCCATGCAGCGGATGGTCGCGCAGCGCGGCAATCTCGTCGCGGTAGGCCAGTTCACCGGTTTCGCGCACGCAGTGCACCAGCACGATGTGTTCGAAGCGCTGCCACACGTCTTCCTGCTGCAGGATGGACAGATACGGCGCCAGGCCGGTACCGGTGGCCAGCAACCACAGCTGCTCGCCATCCGGCAGGCGGTCGGCGGTAAAGAAGCCGATGGCCTTGCGCTCCAGCAGTACCGAATCGCCCTCGCCCAGCTGCGCCAGCCGGCTGGTGAACTGCCCGCCAGGCACCACGATGGAATAGAACTCCAGGTAGTCGTCCCACGGTGCCGACACCATGGAGTAGGCACGCCATACCTGGCCGCCATCCGGCAAAGCATGCCCCAGCCGCACGAACTGCCCGGGAGTAAAACGGAATCCTTCCGGCCGCGTCAGGCGGAAGCTCAGCAGCTTGTCGTTCCAATGCCGCAGCCAGTTGATGCGCTCGATGGTGAACTTGTCATTTTGCGCCAGGGCAGGCGCGGTAGTGATGTCCGGCATGGCAAATATCCGACTAAATTACTCGGATAAATCATCCTCCTGTTGCCGCCGCGGCGCAAGCACCCGCCGCCACATCAAGCCAGCGGCATATTGCTGCAATGCGGCGCCGATTCCGGCTGCCACCGGGGCGCAAATCAGCCGCAACCGGCTGCGGGCACAGCCGGATACGACCCAAGCGCCGGCGGAGCGCTCCCTAGAATGACCTTCACACCGGCAGACAAACTCAGCGAGCCGGACCGCCGCTGCGCCAGCCGCAGCCAACCTGGGAGCCAAGATCACATGTACTTCACCCATGCCATTACCCGCCTGCCGGCCGACTCCGTGGCCAGCGGCCTGACCACCTCCAACATCGGCGCGCCGGATGCGGAACTCACCCGCCAGCAGTTCCGCAACTATGTGGACATCCTGCTGGGCCTGGGCCTGACCGTGACCACCCTGCCGGCAGAACCGGACTACCCCGATTCCCACTTCGTGGAAGACACCGCGGTAATGATGCCGGAGCTGGCCATCATCACCCATCCGGGCGCGCCGTCGCGCCGTGGCGAGGTGGAAACCATCGCGCCGGTGGTATCGCGCTTCCGCCACACCGTGCGCATGAGCAGCAACGCCCACATGGATGGCGGTGATGTGCTGATGATCGACAAGCAGTTCTTCATTGGCCTGACCAGCCGCACCGACGAAGCCGGCATCCGCGAATTTGCCGCCGCGGTGGAGAAGTTCGGCTACAGCGTTACCGCCATCGAAGTCGGCGCCGGCCTGCACCTGAAATCCATCGTCAACTACGTTGGCCGCAACACCGTGATCCTGTCGGAAGACAGCGTGGACCACCCGGCCTTCCGCGGCTTCAACCAGATCGTGCTGGCCAAGGAAGAGGAATACGCCGGCAACACGCTGTGGATCAACGACACGCTGATCACCCCCAGCGGCTACCCGGACACGCTGAAGAAGCTGAAGACCCTGGGCCTGCCCATTATCGAGACCGACACCAGCGAGATCCGCAAGATGGACGGCGGCCTGACCTGCATGTCGCTGCGCTTCTGAGCCGGGCCAAACGGAGGAGACACATCATGAACAAGACCATCAAGACATTGGCACTGGCAAGCGTAGTGGGCCTGGCCGCCAGCCAGGCCTGCGCCGCCGGCATCAAGGAAATCCGCTGGGGCGTGGATGGCGGCTACCCGCCGTTCGACGTGCTGTCGCCCAGCGGCGAGATCACCGGCTTCGACCCGGACATCGCCAAGGCGGTGTGCGCCGAGCTGAAGGCGCGCTGCGTATTCGTGAAGCAGCCGTTCGACAGCATGATTGCCGCGCTGAACGCCAACAAGTACGACGCCATCATCGCCTCGCTCAACATCACCCCGGAGCGGCTGAAGGAAGTGGCGTTCACCGACAAGTACTACGCATCGGCGCCGCAGCTGGTGGCACGCAAGAACAGCAAGCTGCAGCCAACGGTGCAAAGCCTGGCCGGCAAGACGGTGGGTGTGCAGTCCGGCTCCATCCACGAGGCACTGGCCAAGAAACTGTGGGCCGGCAAGGGCGTGAAGATCACCACCTACGGCAACCAGGACAATGTGTACCTGGATCTGGCTTCCGGCCGCATCGACGCCGCGCTGCAGGACAATATCCAGGCGGCGGCCAGCTTTCTGAACACCGAGCGTGGCAAGAACTTTGCCTTTGCCGGCAACAAGCTGGGCGAGAGCACGCCGATCGCCATTGCAGTGCGCAAGAACGATGCCGAGCTGAAGGCGGCCATCAACCGCGCGCTGACCGCCATCCGTGGCAACGGCAGCTACGAGCGCATCCGCAAGCAGTACTTCGCGTTCGATATCTACAACTGATGCCGCCAGCCGGCGCGCGCGGCCAACCCTGCGCGCCGGCGGCCGCTTGTTGCCTGAGGAGCCAGCCATGCTCTCCGAGTACCTGCCCCTGCTGCTGAAAGGCGCGCTGCTGAGCCTGCAGGTGGCCCTGCTGTCGCTGCTGCTGGCGCTGCTGATTGGCCTGGCCAATGCGTCGATGAAGCTGTTCGGCCCGCCATGGCTGCGGCTGGTATCCACTACCTACACCACGGTGATTCGCGGCATTCCGGAACTGGTGCTGATGCTGCTGCTGTTCTTTGGCGGCGAGTGGTGCTTCAACCAGCTGCTGCAAAGCGTCGGCCTGCCGCATGTGGAGTTCAACAAGTTTCTTGCCGGTGTGCTGACCATCGCCTTCATCTACGGCGCCTACTACACCGAAACCTTCCGCGGCGCCTTCATGGCGGTGCCCAAGGGGCAGCTGGAGGCCGGGGTGGCCTATGGCATGGGGCCGTGGCGGGTGTTCCGCGCCATTCTGTTCCCGCAGATGCTGCGTTACGCGCTGCCCGGCATCAACAACAACTGGCTGGCGCTGATGAAATCGGCGGCGCTGGTATCGCTGATCGGGCTGGAGGACATGGTGTGGCTGGCGGAACAGGCCGGGCGTGCCACCGAAAAGCCGTTCCTGTTCTATTTCGTGATCTGCGTGATCTACCTGCTGATCACGGCCAGCTCCGGCGGCGTGGTGCGCTGGCTGGCGCGCCGTGCCAGCTACTGATCCGGGAGCCTGTATGGAAGAGATTCTCAATGCACTGCCGGCCTTCCTGTGGTCGGATGGCAGCCAGCTCACCGGCCTGGTGGTCACTGCCAAGCTGTTCCTGCTGTCGGCGGTATTCGGCGTGGCGCTGGCCATCGCGCTGGCGCTGCTGAAGGTGTACGGCCACCCGCTGCTGGCCTGGCCGGTTCGCGCCTTCAGCTACTTTTTCCGCGGCACGCCGCTGTTCCTGCAGCTGATGCTGCTCTACTACGGGCTGTCGCAGTTCCAGCTGGTGCAGGAGGGCTGGCAGAACGAAAACGGCTTCTGGCTGCTGTTCCGCGATGCCAGCTTCTGCGCGGTGCTGGCCTATGTGCTGAATACCGCCGCCTACGGGCTGGAGATTCTGTCCGGCGCGCTGGAAACCTACCCGCGCGAGGAGATCATCGCCGCCGAGGCCTATGGCATGTCGCGCTGGCAGCTGGTGCGCCGCATCGTGCTGCCCGGCGCGCTGCGGCGGGTGATTCCGGTATTCAGCAATGAAATGGTGTTCCTGCTGCATGCCACCGCGCTGTCGTCCACCGTGACGCTGCTGGACATGACCGGCGTGGCACGGGCGCTGTATGCCAACACTTATTCGCCGTTCTTTCCCTTCCTGATGGCGGCGGCACTGTACCTGTGCTGCACCTTTGCGCTGCTGTACCTGTTCATGGGTGCGGAGCGCCGCTGGCTGGCGTTTCTGCGCCCGCGCCAGCACTAGGCAAGCCACGCACACCAGCAGTCAGCCATCTGCCTCCGGCAGGGCTGGCCGCTGCCGTTTGATGACCTGCAGTTCGGTGGTGGTGAGAATGCGGTTGATCTTGAAACTGCTGCTGCTCAGCCAGCGCTCCGCCAGCTCGCGGTACTGGTTCATGTCGCGGCAGCCGATACGCACCAGGAAATCGAAATTGCCGCTCACCAGCCAGCTGTCCAGCACCTCCGGCGTATTCTGCAGCTCGCGGGTGAACGCCTGTTGCGACATCACGTGATCCGCCAGCGCCACCTCGGCCAGGATCACGATCGCATGCTGCGGCTGCGGCATGTCCACGATGGCGGTATAGCCCTTGATGATGCCGGCCTTCTCCAGCCGGCGTACCCGTTCTAGGCACGGCCGTGGCGTCAGGTTGACCTGCTCCGACAGCTTCTGGCAGGAAATGCGCCCGTCCTGCTGCAGCACGGCGAGGATTTTCAGATCGATGCGGTCTAGGGTGAACTTCTTTTCCATGGGGCCAGGCAGGCGGCGAGTAAAAGGGATGCCTGCAGTTTACACACCAGCGACAGGCTGCGGCCAACCTCCGGGCCCGGGCAGCACCGTGGGCAAATGTCAGCTGGCGCCACACCCTGCCTGCTGCCATGGTGAAGGTATCAGCAGTCATCGTGGAAGCCGTACCATGTCCACCTCCGCTCCACTGGGCAATCACCGCTACCGCCAGGCCAGCGACATCCTGGGCGTCCTGATCAGCCACTACACCGCCATCATCAGCCATGAGCTGGGCCAGCCGCAGCCCAATCCGGACGTGCTGCGCAGCGCACGCCACGCCCGCGACCAGCTGAACGCGCTGCGCGACGGGCTGGAACCGCAGGACAGCCAGCAAATCGACACCATCCTGGCCGAGTATGGCCCGCTGGCTGCCACGCTGGGCCACTAAGCCCAGCGCATGCCGAAGACATTTTTCAGCGTTGACGGCATGGTGGCCGAGTGGCCACGAGGTAGCCGCGTGGCAATGGCAGCAGCCCCGGCACGGTGCTGCCGGCCTTGCTGTGTATGAAAAAACCACATGCAGGGCAAGGTTTGTCAAAAATTGTTACCTGTGGCCAGGCGGCAGCGGCGGCAACTGATGGTATAAAGATCACTTTAAATATTGCTGTATTAAAACCTGACGGTTGCATAACACCGTGAAGGGGATTCCATGCAGACCACGCCAGACAACGCGCCAGACAATTCGATCGACAACGACCCGCAACCGCAAGCTCAGGCGCCTACCCCGCGCCTGTTGCACCCGGTGCCGGACCGGCAGCCCAACCAGCGCTACCAGTACTACACCGAGCGCGACATGACCCGCATCCTCACCCACCTGGACACCCTGCGTCGCGAAGCCTTCGCCGCCGGCCAGGACGAGGGGCTGGACAGTTATGACCGCCCGTTTCCGTCGGTATGCCTGATCGGTCTGGGGCGTTGCGGTTCCAATATCGCGCTGGACGTGGCCACCCTGGTGTACAACGCGCGCAAGTTCTACCTGAACGAATTCGGCAATGACGAAAAGCCCAGCGTGGAGCAGGATTTCCGCCCGCGCCGCTGGATCAAGCGCACGCTGCTGTCGCCGCAGAAGGAGCAGAAGCCGGCATTCCTGATCGAGCCGATGGTGATGCTGGGCGACCTGGACAAGGACATCAAGGGCCGCATCCGCTACTCGCGCCGTGGCGACCAGGGCGGCAGCTTCCTCAACGATTACAGCAAGATGCGCATCATGGATCTGGCCGAGGTGCATGCCGGCGGTGCCGGTAACGCGCCGATCCTGGGCCAGTACCTGGCCAAGATCATCCTCAACAAGGACACCCAGAGCTTCTCCGACGAAGACTGGAAGCTGATCCACGCCTACCTGATCGACTCCTGCGGCATTCGCGCCAACCAGTCGCGGCTGTATTTCTACATCTTCAGTGCCGGCGGCGGTACCGGCTCTGGCATGGCCAGCGAATTCGGCCTGGCGCAGCAATACGCCTACATGAGCAAGACCTTCGAGACCCGCAACGAGGCCGAGGGCGCCAGCGTGGACGAGCAGGGCTTCGTGTTCGAGCCGATCTTCACCAGCGGCATCTGCATCCTGCCGAACATCTCCGGCCACCATGTGGAAGGCTCGGAAGCGCTGCACATCAACGCCGGCCGCCTGCTGTGCAAATACCTGTCGGAAGAGTGGGACTTCTCCTACAACTTCGACAACGAGGAAGCCGGCGCCGAAAGCGTGATGCGCCGCATCCGCCCGTGGAACGCCATGATGCTGATCTCCAACGACATCATGCGTTACGCCGAGGAAACCGATAAGGGCAGCATCGACGATCTGGACGTGAACGCCATGGAGCGCCACGCCAACCAGTACATCTCGCAGCAGATCTTCAACATTCTCACCGCGCAGGCGGTCACCACCGACTACGACGAAAACTACTTCCACCGTGCCGGCATCGACATCGGCGAGACCATCCGCCTGGATGCCAACGATCTGTTCATGAGCCTGGCCGGCCCGGTAGCAGTGGCCTACGCCGAATCGGTAGTGGGCGACCCGCTGGATGTGAACAGCAGCAACAAGTTCGATATCGACGACCTGTTCTTCCGCTCCATCGACCTGCCGCACTTCAACCAGGTGACCCAGGCGATCGAGGGCATCAGCCTGCTGCCGATCGAGTCCGACCGCTACCGCGCCGCGCTGGCCGAGTACAAGGAATCCGGCTACAACCCTGCCAAGCTGAACGAGCTGTTCTTCTTCCGCAATTGTTCGTCGGTAGTGGCCATCCTGTCGCTGCCCAAGGGCTACAAGCTGTCCTACATGGACCTGAACCGCCTGAAGCAGCACCTGAACGGCCTGTTCCCCGGCACCACGCTCAAGCGCTACGCGCTGGTGATCGGTGCTTCGGCCAACCTGTCGCTGACCACGCTGGTAGCCAAGAGCCCATGCCTGAGCGACGACTTCCTGACCCTGATCGTGGCCTTCATCAAGCGCTGCTTCGCCCGTGGCAACTACCGCTACGACGACGCGCTGGACAACGCGATCCTGGACATGATCACAGCCGAACATTTCGATGAATCCATGCTGGAAGAGCTGCTGGATGAATACGAGAACCCGGCCAAGATCCTGGATACCAACTGGTTCGCCATCAAGCCGATGTACGAAAAGAAATACCGCGAGCTGATCCGCGATCCGAAGAAGTTCGTGTCGATCAACGATATCCGCCTGGGCCGCCAGCATGTGTTCAAGGCGATCTGCTACCTGCGCGAAATCTATCGTCACCGCATCGGCAAGACCCGCGTGGTATCGCTCAACGCCTACGCCGACCGCCACGGTCACCCGGCACACGACTGAGCGGCACCACGTTCATCACCGCCCGCAATGCCCTTGTGCCCCGGCACAGGGGCATTTCATTTTGTAACAGAACGCGCCTTGCCCGCCGGATAGCGGCAGGGTAATACTGCCGTTTTTACCGGGAGTCCGCCCATGACACACAAGATCCTGTTTGTCGAAGACGATGCCGAGCTGGCGGGGCTGATGCAGGGGTTTCTGGCCCGCCATGATCTGGAAGTGGTGATCGAGCCGCGTGGCGATACCGCCGCCGCCGCCCTGGTGCGCGAGCAGCCGGACCTGCTGCTGCTGGACATCATGCTGCCCGGCAAGGACGGCCTGACCCTGTGTCGCGAGCTGCGCCCGAACTTTGCCGGCCCCATCGTGATGCTTACCTCGCTGGACAGCGACATCAACCAGATCCTGGGCCTGGAGCTGGGCGCCAACGACTACGTGCTGAAAACCACCCCGCCGGCAGTGTTGGCCGCACGGCTGCGCGCCCAGTTGCGCCAGCACGAGCAGCGCCAGAACGGCAGCCAGGAACCGGACAGCCCACAGCAACTGGTATTCGGCATGCTGCGCATCGACGGCCGCAGCCGTGACGTGCAGCTGGACGGCCAGCGCATCGCGCTGTCCACCACCGATTTCGACCTGCTGTGGCAGCTGGCCAGCCATGCCGGCGAAGTACAGGACCGCGACACCCTGCTGCGCGTGATGCGCGGCCTGAGCTACGACGGCCTGGACCGCAGCATCGATATTGCCGTCTCCCGGCTGCGCAAGAAGCTGGGGGATGACCCGGCAGCGCCGGCGCGCATCAAGACCGTGCGCAACAAGGGCTACCTGTTCTCGCCGGTAGACTGGTAACCATGCGCAAGCTGTTCATCCAGTTCTACCTGCTGCTGATCTTCAGCTTTCTGCTGGCGGTAACGCTGGCCGGTCTGGTGTACAAGGAGGTGGCGGAGAAAACCGGCGACCGCGCGCTGGCCGACCTGCTGAAAACCTCGCTCAACCTGATCGAGCTGAAGCTGCGCGACACCCCGGAAGCGCAATGGCCACAGGCGCTGAGCAAGCTGGATCACGACCTGGGTTTCAATGTCTCCATGCAGCGCCTGAACGAGCTGCCCATCGATCAGGCAACCCTGCGCGCCCTGCAGGGCGGCGATATCGTGATGCTGGAAGACGATTACGTGTTCCTGCTGCGGGTGGCGGATTCGCCCTATGCGCTGGTAGCCGGCCCGATGAGCTACCTGGTGTTCCTGCATGAACTGAAGTGGTTCGACTATGCGCTCCTGACGCTGATCGGCCTGTCGCTGGCGATACCGGTGCTGCTGTGGATGCGCCCGCACTGGAACCAGCTGGTGCAGCTGGAGCGAGGCGCCAAGGCCCTGAGCGAGGGCAAGTTCTCGGCGCGGGTGCAGCTGCCGGCACGCTCCGGCCTGCAGCCGCTGGCACGCGGCTTCAACCGGATGGCCAGCAATGTGGAGCGGCTGCTGGAGAGCAAGCAGACGCTGATCAATGCCGTGGCCCACGAGCTGCGTACCCCGCTGGCGCGGCTGCGCTACCGGCTGGCCATGCTGGAACTGGATGCCGACGACCCCACCCATGCCGGCATCGAGCGGGACCTGGACAGCGTCGGTGCGCTGATCGACGAACTGCTGCTGCATGCCCGCCTGTCGCGACCGGACCTGCCGCTGCAATGGCAGCGCCTGGAAGCCGATGCCTGGCTGGAACAGCGCATCGACGACCTTGGCACCTTGCAGCCGCAGCTGCGCTGCAGCCTGCAGCTGGCAACCAGCGCGGTGCATGGTGACAGCGTGCTGCTGGCCCGGGCGATGGACAACCTGATCGGCAATGCCAGCCGCTACGCACGCCAGCAGCTGCGCATCACGCTGCAGCTCAAGGATGGCCTGCAGGTATTCTGCGTGGAAGACGATGGCCCCGGCATTCCGGTGGCGGACCGGCAGCGGGTGCTGGAACCGTTTGTACGGCTGGACCCCAGCCGCGACCGCGCCGAGGGTGGCCACGGGCTGGGCCTGGCCATCGTGCAGCAGATCATGCTTGCCCACCAGGGACGGGTGGAGATTGCCGACAGCCCGCTGGGCGGCGCCGCCATCAGCCTGTGCTGGCCAGCGCAACAAGCGGTTACATCCGCCAACAAACCCTAACAGACGGCGCCATTCAGGCTGCCTATGATGGCACCCAGTCGTCACCTGATGACGCCTGCTCTCCAAAACTTACTCGGGATTTCACCATGAAAAAGCTGACTCTGATCGCCGCTGGCCTGGCCTTTGCCGTTGCTGCTTCCTCCGGCTTTGCCGCTACCAAGCCGGCTGCTTCTGCTGCTGCTGCCGCTGCTCCGGCCAAGAAAGTAGAAAAGAAAGCTGCCAAGAAAGTGATCAAGGCCAAGAAAGCCGACAAGAAAGCCGCTTCCGCAGCCAAGTAATCACTGACTGCCGCGAAACACAAATGGGCGCCTCGGCGCCCATTTTTCATTACAGCAGGTAAACCCAGCCTCAGTTGTCGCGTGCCGCGCGCTGCAGCTGCTGCAGCTCGGCAATGCCCTTTTCCGCCAGATCCAGCAGCTGGTTCATTTCCGCGCGGCTGAACGCCACACCTTCGGCGGTACCCTGCACTTCCACGAAGTGGCCGACACCGGTCATCACCACGTTCATATCGGTCTCGCAGCCGGAATCCTCCACGTAATCCAGATCCAGCAGCGGCACGCCATCCACGATGCCCACCGACACCGCCGCCACCTGGTCGCGCAGCGGGTTGGCCGCCAGTTTGCCGGCAGCCAGCAGCTTGTCGATGGCATCGGCCAGCGCCACGTAGGCACCGGTAATGCTGGCGGTACGGGTGCCGCCATCGGCCTGGATCACGTCGCAATCGATCTGGATCTGACGCTCGCCGAGTTTCTCCAGGTCGATCACCGCGCGCAGGCTGCGGCCGATCAGGCGCTGGATTTCCTGGGTACGGCCGGATTGCTTGCCGCTGGCAGCCTCGCGGCGCATGCGGCTGCCGGTGGAGCGTGGCAGCATGCCGTATTCCGCCGTCACCCAGCCCTGGCCCTTGCCTTTCAGGAACGGCGGCACCGACTCTTCCACCGAAGCGGTACAGATCACCTTGGTATCGCCGAACTCCACCAGTACCGAGCCTTCGGCATGCTTGGTGTAGTTGCGGGTAAGGCGGACCTGGCGCAGGGCGTCGGCGGGGCGGTTGTCAGCTCGCATGGGGTATCTCCGGATCAAAAGACTGCCATTCTAGCCTGCTAGCGCTCCAGATGCGGCGCCGGTATCTGCTCGAAGCCGGCCAGCGATACCCGGCTGCTATCGATATAGCCGGCACGGCCGGCGATGAAATCCTGCTCCGCCAGCAGTGTCACCGCGATGCCGGTGAGATTGTCACAGCTCTCGCCGGCGCGCCGCTCCGCCACGTTCATCAGCGCCGGCAACACCAGCTGCGGCTCGCGACCATGAAAGATGCGGGTGATTTCCTCGTTCAGCATCGGCCCCCACAGGCCATCTGAACACAGCAACAGTGTTTCGTTACCCTGCAGCACCACCCCGTCCATCAGGTCCAGCTCCGGATTCAGCACCCCGCCAAGGCAGCTGTAGATATGGTTGCGCCCCGGATAGCTCTGCGCTTCCTTTTCGCTGATCTGACCACGATCCACCAGCCGCTGCACCTGGCTGTGATCATGCGTGCGCAGCCGCAGCTGGTTGTCCTGCAGCAGATACAGCCGTGAATCGCCGGCATGCAGCGAATACAGCTTGCCATCCTGCACCAGCGCCGCCACCAGCGTGGTGCTGGGTACCTCGTGCAGCCGGTTCTGCTGCGCCTGGGCGCGGATGGCCTCATGCGCCTCCTGCACCACGCGCTGCAGGAAGGCCATCGGCCGCAACAGCCGCGGGTGGGCGGAGCGGCGGAAGTTTTCCATGAACACGTCGACGGCAATCTGCGCCGCCACCTCGCCGTATTCACAGCCGCCCATGCCATCGGCCACCAGCAACAGCAGGGCATGCTCGGACCAGATCACCCCCATGCGGTCTTCGTTGTAGCTGCGTGCGCCAACACGCGATTCGGCAGCAAGGGCGAATTTCATGATGCGCGCCTCCCCAGCAGACACGACAACCAGCGCTGCAAACGGCCGCCAGCGGGGGCAAGCGGCGTTGCCGGGTAACTGGCCAGCAGTCGCTCGCGCACCTCACCCAGGCTTGCCGGGCGGGCCGTGTGATCCAGCATCAGGCACTGGTCCACCAGTTGCAGCAGCGCCGGGGAATACTGACCGGCCAACGCCGTGGCGGCCGGCGGCAGGGTATCCTGGCGCAGGCGCTCGTTGGCCGCAGGCAGGCGCCCGCCGCCCATGGCCAGGTACATGCTGGCGCCCAGGCCATAGATGTCGGTCCACGGCCCCAGCGGCCCCTTGGCCTGGTATTGCTCGGGAGCCGCATAGCCTGGAGTGATCATGGCAGCGGAGTGCCCATGCCCGGCAGCCTGACGGGCAGTGCCGAAATCCAGCAGGATGGGCGCGCCGTTACGGCACAGGTAGATGTTGCCGGGCTTGATATCCAGGTGCAGCAGCTGCTGCTTGTGCACCTCCGCCAGCCCGGCGATCAGCTCGGCAAACAGCTTGCGCAGCCGTGCCTCGGGCATGCGCCCGCCGGCCAGCTCCAGTTCGCGCGCCAGCGAGCGGCCATCGGCATAGTCCATCACCATGTACACCGTCTGGTTGGCGCGGAAGAAATTACTCACCCGCACCACATTCGGGTGACGGATGGTGGCCAGCACGCGCGCTTCGTCAAAGAAGCACTTCAGCCCGAGCTTGAATACCTCGCGGTCCAGCTCGTTCAGCACGGTGACATCGCCGATATCGCTGCGGCCAACCATGTCGCGCGGCAGGTACTCCTTGATCGCATATTTGCGGTCGTGGTCGTCCAGCGCCAGATAGACCTCGCTGAAGCCACCGGAGCTGAGCACCCGCACGATGGTATAGCCTTCCAGCCGGCTGCCGGCCGACAGGGAGCGTGACTTGGATTGTGTTCTGTCCATTGTTATAGTGTGCCCGCCCCGGGATCACGGTTGCGATTCGGGGCCCATCCTTTCCAATTGTCCATTATGGAGCCCCCCATGATTCTCAGCATGACAGGCTTTGCCTCCACCTCCCGCGAATTTCCGGGCGGCCTCATCTCCATCGAACTGCGCGCGGTCAACCACCGCTATCTTGACGTGCAGATGCGCCTGCCGGAAGAGCTGCGCAGCATCGAACCGCAATTGCGCGAACTGATCGCCGGCCGCGTCACCCGTGGCAAGGTGGAATGCCGCGTCGGCCTGAACCAGACCGCCGACGACACCCCGCAACTGGAGCTGAACCGCGACACCGTCAGCCGCCTGCTGGCGGTATGCGAGGAAGTCCGCGGCATCGCCCCAGGCATCCGCGACCTGGGCATGGGCGAGCTGCTGCGCTGGCCCGGCGTGCTGAAGTCCAACTCGCTGCCGCCGGAAGCCCTGCAGCAACTGTGTATCGACGGCCTTGGCGCCGTGCTTGAAGACTTCCGCGCCACCCGTGGCCGCGAAGGCCACAAACTGGCCAATATCCTGCTGGACCGCATCAGCGCCATGGAAACCATCGTCAGCAACGTCAAGCCCAAGCTGCCGCAGATCCTGGAAGCATACCGCAGCAAGCTGTCCATCCGCCTGCAAGAAGCGCTGGGCAATGTCGATGACGATCGCCTGAAGCAGGAATTTGCACTATTCGCCCAGAAAATCGATGTGGATGAGGAAATGGAACGCCTCACCACCCACCTGGCAGAAGTGCGCCGCATCCTGAAAACCGGTGGCCAGGTCGGCAAGCGCCTGGATTTCCTGATGCAGGAACTGAACCGCGAAGCCAACACCCTGGGCTCCAAGTCGGTATCCACCGACACCACCCAGGCCTCGGTGGAGCTGAAAGTACTGATCGAACAGATGCGCGAGCAGATCCAGAACGTAGAATAAATCCGCGCCCGCAGTCTTGCCGCAACGCAAAAGGCCACGCATAGCGTGGCCTTTTGTATTACGGCGCGCTGGGACGCTGCAACAGCAGCAGCCGCAGCGCCAGTCCCAGCATCACCAGCGCCAACACCCGTCCCTGGCAGCGGGCAAACTGCGGGGCCGTCGCCAGCTTGCGCCCGAGCACCCCGCTGCCGTGCGCCAGCACCATATTGAACAACAGCCCCACTACGGACAGGATCACGCCCAGCAACAGCACCTGCTGCGCCACATCGCCACGCGAAGCTTCCACAAACTGCGGCAGGAACACCATGAAGAACAGCAACGCCTTGGGGTTGAGCAGGCTGTTAAGCATGGCCATGCGCACCACCTGGCGATGGCTGCGCTGCGGCGCCTGGGTCAGTGCTGCCATGCCGCCGCTGCGCCAGGCTTGCCATGCCAGCCACCCCAGGTACACCGCACCGGCCAGCCGCAGCAGGTCGAACATCGGCGGCCATGCGGCCAACATGGCGGTAACGCCGCTGGCGGTGAGCACGGTCAGCACCGCATCGGCCAGCGCGATACCCAGCGCCACCGCATAACCGCCGCTCGGCCCCATGGCGGCGCTATGCGACAGCAGAAACGCCATGTTCGGCCCCGGCGACAGGAACAGCATCAGCACGGTCATCAGGAACAACAGCAACGTGGATTCGGCAATCATGACGGGCTCCCAGGTAATGCCTGCCAGTGTAACTGCCTGACGACAGGCCAGACTGCCGGGCTATCGAACACTCTGTTTCCGGCTGGCATGAAAAAAGCGGCCAGATGGCCGCTTTTCATTACCAGGATGATCGCGTGATCAGTTGCCCAGCACCATTACCGCGTCGGCTTCCACCTGCACGCCCTTCGGCAGGCTGGCCACGCCGATGGCGGCGCGGGCCGGGAACGGCTGGCTCATGTACTGGCTCATCACTTCGTTGAAAGTGGCGAAGTTGGACAGGTCGGTCAGAAAGGCATTCAGCTTCACGATCTGGTCCAGGCTGCCACCAGCGGCCTCACATACGGCTTTCAGGTTCTTGAACACCTGATGCGCCTCGGCGGCAAAGCCACCTTCCACCACGGTCATGGTCACCGGGTCGAGCGGGATCTGGCCGGACAGGTACACGGTATCGCCGGCTTTGACAGCCTGGGAGTACGCGCCAATTGCTGCCGGGGCCTTGTCGGTGTGGATGATCTCTTTAGCCATTTTCAGTTTTCTCCGTCTTCGTGCAGGAACAGGGTTAACAGGTCATTCAGGAAGCGCTGGCCCTTCAGGGTTGGCCGCAGATGGGTGAGATCGTGTTCGATCAGCCCTTCCGCCCGCGCTTGCTGCAATTGCGATTGGATACAGGATACCGGCAAACCGGTGCGCTCGCTGAACAGTCGCAGCTCGAAACCGCCGGTAAGGCGCAGCAAGTTCATCATGAATTCGAACGGCAGGTCCTTGCGGCCAACCTTGTGGCTGCTCTGCACCGGCTTGCCTTCCGCCACTGCCTGCAGATAGGCAGCTGGCTGCTTGTAGCGCATCTCGCGCACGATACCTGCATGCGAGCTGATCTTGCCATGCGCGCCGGCACCGATGCCGACGTAGTCGCCAAACTGCCAGTAATTGACGTTGTGACGGGCGAAGCGCCCCGGCTGCGCAAAGGCGGAAGTCTCGTAATGCACGAAACCGGCGCCTTCCAGCCGTGCCTCGATCGCCTCCTGCATATCGGCGGAGAGCTCGTCGTCCGGCAGGTTCTGCGGCAGCTGCACCGCGAACAGCGTGTTCGGCTCGATGGTGAGGTGGTAGGCGGAAACATGGCTGACACCATACGACAGCGCGGTGTCGAGATCCGCCAGCGCCTCGGCCAGCGTCTGCTGCGGCAGTGCGTACATCAGGTCGAGGTTGACGTTATCGAAGTAGGTCAGCGCGGTTTCCACCGCGCGGCGCGCCTCGGCGTCGTCGTGGATGCGGCCCAAAGCCTGCAGGTGGCGCGGGTGAAAGCTCTGGATACCGATGGACAGCCGGTTGATGCCGGCATCGCGGTAACCCTGGAAGCGCTCACGCTCGAAAGTACCGGGGTTGGCCTCCATGGTGATCTCGGCATCCGGCTGCAGCCGCACACGGGCGCGGATGCCGGCCAGCAGCGCATCCATCGCCTGCGGGCTGAACAGGCTGGGCGTGCCACCGCCCATGAAGATGGTGCTGATCGGCCGGCCCCAGATCGACGGCAGGCTGTATTCGAAGTCGCGCAGCAGCGCTTCGACATAGGCCATCTCGTCGAAGCCCTCGCCCACCCGGCTGCGACCAGTGTTGGCCGCATTGGCAATGGGGATACTGCCGGCGCGGAATTCATGCGAGTTGAAGTCGCAGTACGGGCACTTCTTCACGCACCACGGGAAATGGATGTACAGCGACAGTGGCGGCAGCTCTCTCAGCCCGCCCTTCAACGCCGACAGATCGATCACGCTCATGCCAGCTGCACCTGCAGCTTGGCCAGCAACGCCTGCATGGCCTGGCCGCGATGGCTGATGCCGTTCTTCACGCCGGCAGGCAGATCGGCCACGGTGCAGCCATGCGCCGGCAGCCAGAAGTGCGGGTCGTAGCCGAAGCCGCCATTACCGGACGCGCTGTCCACCACCTCGCCATACCAGGCGCCGTCCGCCACCAGCGGCTGCGGGTCGTCGGCATGGCGCAGCAGCACCAGCACGCAGTAGTAGTAGGCGCGGCGGTTGCCCTGGCCCTGCAGATCGGCGATCAGCTGCGCGTTGTTGCGCGCGTCCGATTTCGGCTCGCCGGCATAGCGTGCCGACAGCACACCGGGCTTGCCGCCCAACGCGTCCACACAGATGCCGGAATCATCGGCCAGCGCCGGCAGGCCGGTCACGCGGCAGGCGTGGCGCGCCTTTTCCAGCGCGTTTTCCAGGAAAGTGCCATGCGGCTCCGGGCTTTCCGGCACGTTCAGCTGCCCCTGCGGAATCACTTCCACACCCAGCGGCGCCAGCAGCGCGGAGAATTCCTTCAACTTGCCGGCGTTATTGCTGGCCAGCACCAGTTTTTCAATCATGCTTGCTCCAAGCCCGCCGGTCGCCTTACGGCCCCGGCAGTGAAAACGCCCGGACTGGCCGGGCGGGAAAGGCGCCATGTTACCAAATCATCAGACCGGCTGGCCCTGGGTGGCCAGCATGGCTTCGATAAACAGGCGCTCGTCCGCATCCTTCAGCGCCTTGGCATCGGACAGCAGGCGCCGCCACTGGCGGCCACCAGGCTCGCCGTGGAACAGCCCCAGCACGTGGCGCGCGATGTGGCGCACGCTGCTGCCGTCCTGCAGGCGCTCGGCCACATAGGGCAGCAGCGCCTCCACCACCTTGCCGCGCGAGAGCACCGGGCTGGCATCGCCGTAGAAGTCGGCATCCCAGCTCGCCATCAGATAGGGGTTGTGGTACGCCTCGCGGCCAACCATCACGCCATCCACATGCTGCAGATGGCCGGCGATCTCGGCATTGGTCTTGATGCCGCCATTGATGATGATCTCCAGCTCCGGGCGCTCCTGCTTCAATCGGTACACGTAGTCGTACTTCAGCGGCGGAATCTCGCGGTTTTCCTTCGGGCTCAGGCCCTTCAGGATGGCGTTGCGCGCATGCACGATGAAGGTACGGCAGCCGGCCTCGGCCACGGTATCCACGAACTCGCGCATGTAATCGTAGCTGTCGATCTGGTCGATACCGATGCGGTGCTTCACCGTCACGTCGATGTCCACCACGTCGCGCATCGCCTTCACGCAATCGGCTACCAGCTGCGGCTCGGCCATCAGGCAGGCGCCAAACGCGCCCTTCTGCACCCGCTCCGACGGGCAACCCACGTTCAGGTTCACCTCGTCATAGCCCCACTGCTGCGCCAGCCGCGCGCACTGCGCCAGCTCGGCCGGCTCGCTGCCGCCCAGCTGCAGCGCGATCGGATGCTCCGCTTCGTGGTAGCGCAGGTGGCGGCCAACATCGCCATGCAGCAGCGCACCGGTGGTCACCATCTCGGTGTACAGCCAGGTATGGCGGGTGATCAGGCGCGCGAAGTAGCGGTAGTGGCGGTCGGTCCAGTCCAGCATGGGGGCTACGGACAGGCGACGCGAGGGCAAGGCGGTGGGTGCAGCGGTCATGTATGGCGAGCAGCGCTAAGCGTTTGAAAAAACGCGAGATTATCCGTGCTGGCCTGTAGTGAGGTCAAGCCGGGCTTGAACGCACTACAGGATCACATCATCCCCCCAGTTCAGCCGGCTGCCAGCACCTCATCCAATGCCCCCAGCAGCATGTCGGCGTGTTCACGGGCGAACACCAGCTGCGGGCGTACCTTGAGGATGTTGCCGGCCGGGCCAGTGGCGCTGATCAGGATGCGACGCTGGCGCAGCGCGTTGACGATGCGCGCAGTCTCGACGCTGGCCGGCGCCTTGCTGGCGCGGTCTCGCACCATTTCCACACCGAGGAAGAAGCCGGCGCCGCGCACGTCGCCGATCAGCTCATGCCTTGCGGCCAACGCCTCGAAGCCTGCCTTGAGATAGGCGCCGGTTTCCAGCGCGTTTTGCTGCAGCTGTTCATCGCGGATCACATCCAGCACCGCCATGCCGGCGGCGCAGGACACCGCATTGCCGCCAAAGGTGTTGAAGTAGCGCACGCGGCTGCCGAAGGCATCGATGATCTGCGGCCGTGCCACCACCCCGGCGATGGGGTGGCCGTTGCCCATCGGCTTGCCCATGGTGACGATGTCCGGCACCACGCCATGGCGCTGGAAGCCCCAGAAATGGCTGCCGCTGCGGGCGAAGCCGGCCTGCACTTCGTCGGCGATGAACAGCCCGCCGGCAGCTCGGATTACCTCGGCGGCGCGCGCCAGGCAGCCCACCGGCTCGGGGTACACGCCATCGCTGGTGAACAGCGTATCCACCAGCAGTGCCGCTGGCTGGATGCCGTGGCGCTGCAGATCGGCTATCGCCGCCTGCACCCCTTCCACGAAGCGTTTGCCGGCATCCGGCCCCTGCCGGTAGCTGTCCGGCGGCGGCACGGTGCGCACGTGCACGCCCAGCGGCACGCCGTCGCCAAAGGCCGGAGAGCACTCGGCCACGCTGCTGGTCACGCCGTGGTAGGCGTGGCTGCTGACGATCAGCCCCTTGCCGCCGGTAGCGTTCCACGCCAGGCGCAGCGCCAGGTCGTTGGCCTCGCTGCCGGTGCAGGTGAACATCACCTGGCTGGTTTCGGCCGGAAAGGTGGCCAGCAGGCGCTCGGCGTAATCGACGATGCCATCGCCCAGGTAGCGGGTGTGGGTGTTGAGGGTGGCTGCCTGCTGCGCGATGGCCGCCACCACCCGCGGGTGGCTGTGCCCCACCGAGGCCACGTTGTTGTACACGTCCAGATAAGCATTGCCATCCGGGTCGTACAGCCACACGTCCTCGGCACGCACCACGTGCAGCGGCTGCTCGTAGAACAGTCGGTAGGCGCTGCCCAGCGATTGCCGCCGCCGCTCGATCAGCACCTGCTCGCGCGCTGGCAGCTGGCTGGCGGTGGCCGGGTCGAAGGCGTTCACCATGCGTTGATCCTTGCTCATGCTTGTCCTTTCATGCCGCACACGCTGCGCAGGTAGGCCACCGCCTGCTGGCGGCTGATGCCAAGCAGGCGCTGCATGCCATCCCAGCTCAGGCCGTGGTTGCGCAAAATATAGGTGCTGTTTTCCGGGTAGCGCGCCGCGCGCCAGCCGGTGATGGTGACCGTCATGCACAGCCGGGTGAGGATGAGGTCGTACAACAGCGCCACTTCCTGTTCGGTAAGCGGGTTGATGGCGTGGTAGCCGGCAATCACCTCGCCGGCAGTGTCCAGCGGGTTGGCATTGGCGGACAGCTGGTAGGAGCAGGCCACCGCCAGCTCGTCCACCAGCGGCGCGGCCACCATGTCGCCGAAGTCGATGATGCCGACGGTAGTGATCTGGTCGTCGCCCACCAGCACGTTGTACGGGTTCATGTCGTTGTGGATCACCTGGCGGCGCAGGCCGGCCAGGGTTGGCCGCAGGGTACTGTCGAAGTGCACCAGCCAGCTGGCCAGCACGTCGCGCTTGGCGCCGGGCGGCGTCTGCTGCAGCAGCGGCGCCAGGTCCTGGCTGTGCTGGATGTCCCACAGCAGGCGGTGCTCGGCTGCCGGGTGCTGGAAGTCGCGCAGCGCGACGTTCAGCCGTGCCAGTGTCTGCCCCAGGTGGCGGCGCTGCGCACTGCTGCGGCCCACCTGATGCAAGGGCTGGCCGTGCAGGTAACTCAGCAAGCGCAGCACGCGCTGGCTGCCGTCGCGCATCGCCACCACGCCGTAGGGGGCGCCGTCCTGCTGCGCGATTACCTGCGGTATCGGCAGCGTCGGGTCGTGGGCGATGGCGTGCAGCAGCGCGCGGGTCTGAAAGTCGGTTACCGCGCGGTCTTCCGCCGGGTGGGTGAGCTTGAGTACGTAGTGGCGGCCGTCGTCGGCGCGGATGTGGAAGTTCTCGTCGCGCTCGCTGTTGAGCTTGCTGCTGTTGCCGCGCAGCCGGTAGTGCGTCCACAGCAGCGCGGCCACTTCGTCTGCCGCGGTGGCGGCGGCCATGGTAGTGAATAGCTGGTTATCGCAGGCTTCAGACATGCTGGCCCCCGTTGATGTGGATTTCCGCGCCGTTGATGTAGGCGGACTGCGGGCTGCACAGAAAGTGGATCGCCTCGGCCACCTCCTGCGGCGTGCCCAGCCGGCGCATCGGCACATCGCGCTCGACGATGCGGGCGGTGTCCGGCGACAGGATGGCGGTGTCGATCTCGCCCGGGGCGATGGCATTGGCACGGATGCCGTGCGGTGCCAGCTCATGGGCCAGCTCGCGGGTGAGTGCGGCCAAGCCGGCCTTGGAGGCAGCGTAGGCCACGCCGGCAAACGGGTGCACCTTCGAGCCGGCAATGGAGGTAACGTTGACGATGCTGCCCCGGCCCTGCTTGAGCTCCGGGAACAGCGCCCGTGCCAGCAGCGCGGTGGACACCAGGTTGACATTCAGCACCCGCTGCCAGGTGTCGCTGTCGCTACCCAGCACCCCCAGCCGCTCGCCCTGCGGCCCCTTGGGCGAGATGCCGGCGTTGTTCACCAGCGCATGCAGCGCGCCATCCGGCAGGCGGCGGCGCACCTCCTCTACCAGCTGCGGCAGCGCGTCAAGGTCGGCCAGATCGGCCTGCAGATGGCTGTCGCGCGCCATTGGCCAGCGGCAGGTTTCCGAAAACGGCTGCCGCGACACGGTGAGGATGCGCCAGCCCTGTTCCTGAAACAGTTTCACCGTGGCATGGCCAATGCCGCGGCTGGCGCCGGTAAGCAGCATGTAGCGCTGCGGCGGCGAAGTTGAGTCGCTGTGCTGGGACAAGATATCGCTCCTGGTCTGGTTAGCTGCGGGCCTGTCTGGTAGGTGATCTTATTTTTGTATATGATGCATCATATTTCTTAAATCACTCAGTGACAACCAGCCATGCCCTACGATCTGCCGGAACTCGAGCACGACAATCTTGGTAGCACCGTCTACCGCCTGATCAGCGAAGCCCTGATCCAGGGCCGCATGCAGCCTGGCGAGCGGCTGAAGATCCGCGAGCTGGCGGCCAAGCTTGGCACCAGCGTCACCCCGGTGCGCGATGCCATCCTGCGGCTGGTGCAGGAACAGGCGCTGGAAATGAAATCGGCACGCGATATCCGCGTGCCGTACATGACGCTGGCGCGCTATCTGGAGATCCGCGCCATTCGCGTGAAGCTGGAAGGGTTGGCCGCGGAAACCGCCGCCAGCCGCGCCACGGCAGCGGACATCGCCCGGCTGCTGGACATCGTGGCGCGCAACGCAGAAGCCATGACACGCGGCGACCACGCCAGCGGCTGCGACCTGAACCAGCAGTTCCACTTTGCGCTGGTGGACATCGCCGGCATGCCGTTCCTGGGCGGCATCCTGTATCGCATCTGGCTGCAGATGGGGCCGCTGATCGCCGCCTCCTATGCTGCCGGCGGCCAGGACATGATCGACTACCACCCGCCGCTGATCGCCGCGCTGCAGCAGGGCGACGGTGCCGCCGCCGCCCGCGCCATCGGCGACGATATCGTCAGCGGCGGCCACGCCATCCTGCTGCGGCTGCAGGCACAGGCGACTACGGCACGAGATCCGGCAGCAGTTGCCGACGCACCGTGGGGCACACCACCGCCAGACGCCTGAAGCTGAGCGCCAGCGCCAGCTCACCCGGCTCCTGCACCACCTGCTGCAGTCCCGGCAGAGACTCGGATCCAGATCGATACCAGTCCGGTAGCCCCACCGTGGCGGCCCACGTGGTTGAGCAGGTGCAACTCGCGCAGCGCATCATGCACCGCGCCACCATTCCGGGCGACCTACCGTTCTGCCCCTTGCCGGCCACTTGCGTGGCCGGTCTGCCATTCTGCCGCCGTGCGGCCAACGTCTCCGTTTGCTGCCTTTCTGGAAATTCCGGTTTACATTATATTTTTTTATATTTTAATAACAGTATGACCAGCACAACGCGGCAACAGACCGGAGGAGACACATGAAGCACATCGTCGTCATTGGCGCGGGAACCGGCGGCATGCCGGCTGCCTACGAGCTACAGGAAAAACTGGGTAAAACATGCCGCATCACTGTCATCAATAGCAGCGAACAGTTCCAGTTCGTCCCTTCCAACCCGTGGGTGGCTGTGGGCTGGCGCGAGGCGGATGCAATCTCTTTCCCCATCCGGCCCTACCTGGATAAAAAAGGCATCGGTTTCATCGCCCAGCCGGTCAGCACCATCGACGCTGACAACAACCACCTGACCCTGGCCGATGGCCAGCAGCTGGATTATGACTATCTGGTGATCACCACCGGCCCACGGCTGGCTTTCGAAGAAGTCCCGGGTAGCGGCCCGCAAAGCGGTTATACCCAGTCCATTTGCACGCTGCAGCACGCACTGCACGCCAACGAGGCCTACCAGCGATTTCTGGAAAACCCTGGCCCGGTGATCATTGGCGCCATGCCCGGCGCCTCTTGTTTTGGCCCGGCCTACGAATTCGCCTTCATCCTCAATACCGACCTGCGGCGCCGCAAGCTGCGTCACAAGGTGCCGATGACCTATGTCAGCAGCGAGCCCTATATTGGCCACCTTGGCCTGGGCGGCGTTGGCGATTCCAAGTCACTACTGGAAAGCGAGTTCCGCAACAACGACATCAAGTGGGTCACCAATGCCCGCACCACCCAGGTGGAAGACGGCAAGCTGCTGGTGACGGAAATCAACGATGACGGTTCGGTGCGCAAGGAACACGTGCTGCCGTTTGCCTTCTGCATGATGCTGCCTGCGTTCAAGGGCGTGGATGCCGTAGCTGCGGTGCCTGGCCTGTGCAACCCGCGCGGTTTTGTGTTGATCGACGAATTCCAGCGCAGCAAGCAGTACCGCAATATCTTTGCTGCCGGCGTGTGCGTGGCCATTCCCCCGGTAGAAGTCACCCCGGTCGCGACTGGCGCCCCCAAGACCGGCTACATGATCGAGACCATGGTTACCGCTATCGTGCATAACATCCATGCCGATCTGCACGATGAACCAGCCACCGCCAAGGGCAGCTGGAATGCTATCTGTCTGGCTGACATGGGCGATACCGGGGCCGCCTTCGTGGCATTGCCGCAGCTGCCGCCGCGCAATGTGAACTGGTTCAAAAAGGGAAAATGGGTACACCTGGCCAAGGTGGCATTTGAGAAATACTTCCTGCACAAGATGAAAACCGGCTCGTCGGAACCGGTTTATGAGAAATACGTGCTGAAGGCGCTGGGCATCGAGCGGCTGGAGCAGTAAACCCGGCGCCTATTCCCTAAGGTTGATGGGCCGCCCGTGGGCGGCCCCTTCCATTGCAGCCAGCACCCCGTCAGCGCTGGCGCACGGCATGGGGCACGTTCTGCAACAGCAAGCGGGATGAGCCAGATCGGCGCACTGGGCACAGTTTGCTCCCCCGCCCCCCAACCGTATGCTATGCACTGGCCGAGCACAACTTCCTGCCAGCCGTGCCGGGGTGCTCGCAACATCGCCACCATCGACGGTGCCAGCGCCCGCCTGCACTGAATCAATCAGCCCAAGCGCTACCGCGCTGCCGAACGCCGCGAGCAGGTACTGCTGCTACTGGAAACCGGCCGTGGCCGAATGCGGCGCCGGCGTCTTCGTGCGGTCCACCACCTTGGCCTACAACACCGATATCCTGAAAACCGCACCGCAGAACTGGGGCGATTTCTGGAACGTGAAGAAGTTTCCCGGCAAGCGTGACCTGCGCAGGGTGCCAAGTACACGCTGGAATTTGCGCTACTGGCCGACGGTGTAAAGCCGGCCGACGTGTACAAGGTGCTGGGAACCAAGGCGGGCGTGGATCGCGCCCTCAAGAAGCTGGATCAACTGAAGCCGAAGATCCAGTAGTGGGAAGCCGGCGCCCAGCCGCCGCAGCTCCTGGCCTCCCGGGACATGGTGATGAGTTCGGCCTACAACGGCCGCATCGATGCGGTGCAGTAAGAAGGAAGCCGTGGCCTTCATCAAGAATGCCGGCAAGCCGGAAAACCAGGTGGTGTACTCCAACCGCATCGCCTATGGCCCCCACCAATCTGAAAGCGGTGCAAAAGGTGGATGCCAAGACTGCGGCCAACCTGCCTACCTGACCGGCCAAGCTGAAGAACGCGCTGGCACTGGACGTGAACTTATGGATGGAGCACGGTGAAGACCTGGGGCAACGCTTCAACGCCCGGGCTGCGCGCTGACGCCCCTTTGGTGACATCAGGCACTGCCAGTGGCGGTGCCCGCCTTTCCCGCAGTAGATGATGGCACCTAGCCGCAGACTCCCCCAAAAGGCCCGCAGACTACAGCTGCCAGGCCACGCACAGGCCTTCGTAGATGGCCTCTTCCGCCGTGCGCGGCGCCAGGCAGTCGCCGATGGCGTGCAGCGCGATGCCGCTGGCCGCCAGCTGAGTGAACAGCGCATCGTCGGCCGTGTGGCCGCTGCACAGCACCAGGCTGTCTACCGCGTCGATGATCACCGCTTCCTCGCTGGCGGTGTGCTGCAGGTAGACGCTGCCGCTGTCGGCACCGTAGGGGCGCATATAGTTCAGCACTTCGATGCCGGCCTTGTGCAGCCGCGCCACCAGCTCGTCACGCACGTACAGCGGCAGCTGCTCGCCCACGTGGGTGCTGTTCACCGCCAGCCGCACCTGGCAGCCCTGTTGTGCCAGCAGCAGGGCGATACCGGGGCCGATCCAGTCGCTGCGCCAGTCCACCACCACCACGCTGCGGCCAACTTGCTGCGGCGCACGCAGCACCTGCCACGGGTCGAACAGCGTGACCGAGCCATCGCTTTCCAGTGGCGGCAGCCGTGGCGTGGCGCCGGTGGCCACGATCACCGCATCCGGCTGCAATGCCAGCACCTGCGCCGCATCCAGCCGGCTGTTCTTGTGCACCTCCACCCCGGCCTGCTGCAGCTCGCGCTGCAGATTGGTCACCAGCCCGCCAAACTCGGCCCGCCCCGGCAGCAGCTGCGCCAGCAGCGCCTGGCCGCCCAGCTGGCTGCCGGCTTCATGCAGCGCCACCTGGTGGCCACGCTGCGCGGCAATCACCGCCGCCTTCATGCCGGCCGGGCCACCACCCACCACCAGCACCCGCTTGCGCTGGCCAGCCGGCGGCAATTGCCCGAAGCGCAGCTCGCGCCCGCTCTGCGGATGCTGGATGCAGGAAATGGGCAGGCCGCGATGGAAGCGGCCGATGCAGGCCTGGTTGCAGGCGATGCAGGCGCGGATGTCATCCACCCGCCCCTCGCCCGCCTTGCGCGGCATCTCCGGGTCGCAGATCAGCGCCCGCGTCATGCCGCACACATCGGCCTGACCGCTGGCAATGATCTGCTCGGCTTCCTGCGGCTGGTTGATGCGCCCGGCCACCAGCACCGGTATCTGCAGCCGCGCCTTGAAGCGCGCCGCCACTGGCGCCAGATAGCCGTTGGCAATCGCCATTGGCGGCACGATATGTACCGCACCACCGAGCGAGGCAGAGGTGCCGGCGATCACGTTCACGTAGTCCAGCTGCGACTGCAGCATCACGCTGGCAGCAATCGCCTCGTCCTCGCTTAGCCCCTCGGCGTCCATCTCGCCGCCGGAAATGCGCAGACCAATCACAAAGCCCACCGGCGTGGCGGCGCGGATTGCGGCCAACACCTCCTGCAGGAAACGCAGCCGCCTGGCCGCATCGCCACCGTAGTCGTCCTGGCGCAGGTTGACGCGCGGGTTGAGAAACTGCGACGGCAGGTAGCCGTGGCTGGCCACCACCTCCACGCCATCCATACCCGCCGCCGCCATGCGCCGCGCCGCGGCGGCGTAGCCGGCCACGATATCGGCGATCAGCGCGGCAGTCAGCGCGCGCGGCTGCACATGAAAGCGCTCGTTCGGTACTGCCGATGGTGCGTACGCCACCGCCAGCAGCCCGTCGGCGGTCTCCATGATCTCGCGCCCCGGGTGGAACAGCTGGCCGAATACCGCACAGCCTTCGGCATGCAGCGCGGTGGCCAGCTGACGGTAGCCATCGATGCAATCGTCGTCGGTGGCCATCAGCGCGTGCGAGGTATAGCGCGCGGTTTCATGCACGCCGGACACCTGCAGCACGATCAGCCCGGCACCGCCACGCGCGCGCTCCCGGTGGTAGGCAATCAGCGCGGCGTTCACCTTGCTGTCGGTGGGCAGCACGGTGTCGTGCCCGGTGGACATGATGCGATTGCGCAGGGTAACGCCGCCAATGCGCAGCGGCTGGAACAGGTGGGGAAAGGCGGTAGGCATGCGAACTCCCGGTGTGATGGCTGGTGCTCATTACGGCGCGTCATTTTTTTGCGAAATTAAAATTACGACTAAAATTTTAATCACACAAGAATTTAGTGCCGTCCTGCCAGCTGTCGCGACAACAGTGTCGTTATAATCCCGCCATGACTGCCGCCCATCACGACCAGCACCACATGCCGCCAGACAACGCCGACCACAAGCCACAGGCCAGGATTGGCGAAAAACTGCGCCAGCTGCGCAAACGCCAGGGCCTGACCCTGGTTGCGCTGGCAGAGCGCTGCGGCCTGTCCATTGCCCATATCAGCCTGATCGAGCGCAACCTGGCGCAGCCTTCCATCAATGCGCTGGTGGCCCTGGCCCAGAGCCTGGATGTGACCGTGCAGTGGTTTTTCGGCCCCGATGCACAGCAGTTGGCCGCAGAAGCGGATGTGATCGTGCGCAAGCAACAGCGCACCAGCCTGGAATACGCCGGCGGCTTCAGCGACCAGCTGCTGACCCCGCGCAGCAACCGGCAGCTGGAAATGCTGCACTGTCGCATCGCCCCCGGCGCCAGCAGCGACCAAGGCTACAGCCATCAGGGGGTCGAGGCCGGGCTGCTCTTGAAAGGCTCGCTGGAGCTGTGGGTGGGCGAGCGCCATTTCCAGCTGGAAGAAGGCGACAGCTTCTGCTTTTCCAGCCAGGAGCCGCACCGCTACCGCAACCCCGGCAAGACAGAAGCGGTGGTGATCTGGGTGATCACCCCGGCCGGGTTTTGAGGCTGCTCCACCAAAAAAAACAAAACCGCCGGGCAAGCCCGGCGGTTTGTCATTGCCATGCTGGCCGGGCTGCCCCGGCCGCCGGATCAGACGTTGAACAGGAAGTTCAACACGTCGCCGTCCTGCACCACGTAGTCCTTGCCTTCGGCGCGCATCTTGCCGGCTTCCTTGGCCTTGGCTTCGCCGCCCAGGGCGATGAAGTCGGCGTAGGAGATGGTCTGCGCACGGATGAAGCCGCGTTCGAAGTCGGTGTGGATCACGCCGGCAGCCTGCGGAGCGGTGTCGCCGATGTGAATGGTCCAGGCGCGCACTTCCTTCACCCCGGCGGTGAAGTAGGTCTGCAGACCCAGCAGCTTGTAGCCGGCGCGGATCAGGCGATCCAGACCCGGCTCTTCCAGGCCCAGGGTTTCCAGGAATTCGGCCTTGTCGGCATCGTCCAGCTCGGCGATTTCGGATTCGATAGCCGCACACAGCGCCACTACCGGTGCGCCTTCCTTGGCCGCGTACTCTTCCACGCGCTGCAGCAGCGGATTGTTGCTGAAGCCGTCCTCGGCCACGTTGGCCACGTACATCGCCGGCTTGATGGTGAGCAGGCACAACGGCTTGAGCAGCACTTTTTCTTCGTCGCTCAGGCCCAGCGAACGCGCCGGCTGGCCTTCGTTCAGGTGCGGCACCAGTTTTTCCAGCACGGCTACCAGCGCGCGCGCATCCTTGTCACCGGCCTTGGCTTTCTTGCCTTCACGGGCCACGGCCTTTTCCACGGAGGACAGGTCGGCCAGTGCCAGTTCGGTGAGGATGGTCTCGATGTCGGCAATCGGATCTACCTTGCCAGCCACGTGCACGATGTTCGGGTCATCGAAGCAGCGCACCACGTTGACGATGGCGTCGGTCTCGCGGATGTTGGCCAGGAACTGGTTGCCCAGACCTTCGCCCTTGGAGGCGCCCGCCACCAGGCCAGCGATGTCGACGAATTCGACGATGGCAGGCTGGATTTTCTGCGGGTTGATGATCTTGGCCAGCTCGGCCAGCCGGTGATCCGGCACTTCCACGATGCCGACGTTAGGCTCGATGGTGCAGAACGGATAGTTGGCCGCTTCGATACCGGCCTTGGTCAGCGCATTGAACAGGGTGGACTTGCCGACGTTGGGCAGGCCGACGATACCGCACTTCAGACTCATGGTAATTCCTCGTTGTGTTCGGCCCGCCTGCGCGGCGGGGCAACAAAGGCAGCGATTTTAACACTTCGGCTGCCTGTATTTTGGGCAATGTTGCGGCCAAGGTTGGCCGCAAGGCTTACTTGGCAGCCGTGTGCAGGGTTTTCATGGCACCCGCCATATTGCCGGCCAGCACTTCCGGCATCACCTGCAACGACTTGGCCACGGCGTCATCGATGGCCTGCTGCTCTTCGGCACGGGCCTTTTTCAGCACGAAGTTGGCCACTTCGTTGCGATCGCCCGGGTGGCCGATGCCCAGGCGCAGGCGCCAGAAGTTGGGGCTGCCCAGCCGGGCGATGATGTCTTTCAGGCCGTTATGGCCACCGTGGCCGCCGCCCTGCTTCAGCCGCGCGGTGCCCGGCTGCAGGTCCAGCTCGTCATGCACCACCAGGATGTCTTCCGGTGCGATCTTGTAGAAGCGCGCCAGCGCTGCCACCGCCTGGCCGGACAGGTTCATGTAGGTCATCGGCTTGAGCAGCCACAGCTCGCCGGATGGCACGGCGGCACGTGCCGCCTCGCCAAAGAATTTGCTTTCGGCACGCAGGCCAGCCTTATGCTGCCAGGCCAGTTCGTCCACCAGCCAGAAGCCGGCATTGTGACGGGTCTTTTCGTATTCGGGGCCGGGGTTCCCCAGCCCGACTACCAGTCGGATCGCCATGTTTGATTCCAATGAAAAGCCCGCTGCCAGATAACCGGTCAGCGGGCTGTCTGCGCCCGGCTAGCCGGGCGGCACGCATGCATTACGCGCGAGCGAAGTCCAGGTGCAGAACCAGCTGCTTGTACGGGTGCAGTTGGAAGTCGGCAACTTTTACCAGCTCCTTCTGACCGTCGATCACCAGCTCGATGGTTTCCTTGTGGAAAGCTTCGTTCTTCAGTGCGTAGTAAATGGTGTTGTGGTCCAGGGTGATGGATACGGCTTCTTTGCCTGCACCGTAAACAACAGCCGGGGTTTGGCCAGCGCGACGCAGGCGGCGGCTCGCACCAGTACCTTCCAGTTCGCGCTTGGCAGCGATCAGTTCGATTGCCATTGAGTATTACTCCAGTTTCATTGAAAGTCGCCCGCCCCACCGCGACCAGTGGGGCCGACGTTTACGGCAGGACAGCGCCCGCCGAAACCAGCTCTTCGTTGAAGAGGTAGGACACCGACTCTTCGTTGTTGATGCGACGCAGGGTCTCTGCGATCAGGCCGGCGATGGATACCACGCGGATGCGGCTGCTCTGCTTGGCGGCGGCTACCAGCGGGATGGTATCGGTAATCACTACCTGGTCGATGTCCGAATTATTGATGCGGTCCACGGCCTGGCCGGAGAACACGGCATGCGATGCATAGGCCAGCACGCGCTGGGCGCCGCGCTCTTTCAGCGCGGAAGCCGCCTTGCACAGGGTGTTGGCGGTGTCGATCATGTCGTCGATGATCAGACAGGTACGGCCTTCGATATCACCGATGATGTTCATCACCTCGGCCACGTTGGCCTTCGGGCGACGCTTGTCGATGATGGCGAGGTCGGTATTCAGCGCCTTGGCCACTGCACGGGCACGTACCACGCCGCCCACGTCCGGGCTTACCACGATCAGGTCTTCGATACGCTGCGAGCGGATGTCCTTCAGCAGCACCGGGGTGGCGTACACGTTGTCCACCGGCATGTCGAAGAAGCCCTGGATCTGGTCGGCGTGCAGGTCGACGGTCAGCACGCGATCGATGCCGGCGCTGGTCAGCATATTGGCTACCAGCTTGGCGGTGATCGGTACACGGGCGGAACGCGGACGACGATCCTGACGGGCGTAACCGAAGTACGGAATCGCCGCGGTAATCCGGCCGGCGGAAGCGCGCTTGAGTGCGTCGGCCATGGTCAGGATTTCCATCAGGTTGTCGTTGGTCGGTGCACAGGTCGGCTGCAGGATGAACACGTCGCGACCGCGCACGTTTTCCAGCAATTCCACCGCCACTTCACCATCGCTGAACTTGCCCACATCGGCACGGCCGAGGGAAATATCGAGGTGCTTGACCACGTTCTGTGCAAGTTCCGGATTTGCGGTACCGGTGAAAACCATCAAACTGTCGTAAGCCGCCATAACTCAATGCCTTGGATCGGGAGATAAAGAAAAAGCGTGTAAGGGAAACTTACACGCTTTTTTTCTTAGTTCACTGCTGTGTTTTGGCTGAGGAGGAAGGATTCGAACCTTCGAATGCCGGAATCAAAATCCGGTGCCTTAACCAACTTGGCGACTCCCCAGTATCCGTTCAATCATGCAGAGATTTGGCTGAGGAGGAAGGATTCGAACCTTCGAATGCCGGAATCAAAATCCGGTGCCTTAACCAACTTGGCGACTCCCCAGTATTCTTTACACTTCCCCGTCGTACAGTGGATGCGTCGCTAACCCCTTGGCAACAAATCCGACCATATCTTTCGACAAGGACTGGAATACTGTTTTTGCTTGAACTTCAGTTGCCAGCTCCAGAAACACACATGCTCCCGAACCTGTCATCAGCGGCGAACCGTATTCACTTAGCCGGTTCAATGCCTCATTTACCGCTGGATACATTGCTTTTACAACGCGCTGCAAATCGTTTTGTTTTTGCGCTGCGCCGAACAGGCTTCGCATTATGGAGAAGCGTATTTCCCCTGTCAACAGCTTTTGTGAATATTGCTGGAATACCGGGCCGGTCGGCACCGATACCGGTGGCTTGCATACCACATACCACGCTTCCGGCAGTGCAATGGCTTCCAGCTCTTCGCCAATACCGCGTGCACGCGCATTACGGCCAAAAATGAATACCGGCACATCGGCACCCAGTTGCACGCCCAGCGTCATCAGCTGCTGCCGCGACAGGCCACAACCCCACAGCTTGTTTAGCGCCAGCAGCACGGTGGCGGCATCGGAAGAGCCACCACCCAGACCACCGCCCATCGGGATGCGCTTGGTCACCCGCAGGCTGGCGCCCAGCGTACAGCCGGCGGCCTGCTGCAGTAGGCGCGCCGCGCGTACGGTAAGGTCGGCATCCGGCGGCACGCCCGGAGTAGGTGTTTCCAGTTCGATGCGACCATCGTCGCGCACGGCGATATCGATATCGTCGCAGTAATCGATAAAGCGGAAGTCCGTATCCAGCAGGTGGTAACCGTCCTCGCGCTTGCCGGTGATCAGCAGCGTGAGGTTGAGCTTGGCCGGAGCGGCGAATCGTTGGTAGTGCAGGGTCATGGTGCGGTAGTTGCGGGGGTATCGGGGGTATTCCAGCCGGAGAACACCAGCCGGATGCTCAGGCCGTCACGCTCCAGTTCCAGGCGGCGCGGCAGATGGGTTTCGGCATCCTTGCTGTGGCGGATCAGCCAGCCCTGCTGCTGCAGGCTGCCATCGGCAGCGGTTTGCGCGCCGGTACCGGGTGCCGCCAGGCCACGCGCCCACCAGGCCAGATTCGACAACGGCAGCGGCCAGCCAAGGGTTTCCTCGGTCAGGGTTTCCACATCGCCAGCCTGCCGCTCCTGGCCATCGGCCAGCAGTCGCACGCCGTTGGCATCGCGACTGAGGCTGGCAACCGTGGTGCCGATCGGGGTTTTGACGTTGAGCTGATCACTGGCGGCGGTGTGCTGCCAGTCGAAACTCGCCACGTGGCCCTTGCCCTGGTAATTCACCGCCAGCCGGCCATAGGTATTGAAGGCGATGTCGGGCACGTTGGCCGCAGGCTGCTGCAGAGGCTGCCGGATTTCCGGGGTAGCACAGCCTGCCAGCAACAGTGCCAGGCCGGCCGACACCAGCCAGTGAGTGAACTTCATGGTTTGAGGCGGTCCAGCGTTTCCTTGAGTACCGGGTGCTCCGGCGCGCTCTTGGCGGCATCGTTCCAGACCTGGCGCGCTTCATCCTTGCGCCCCAGCGACCACAGCACTTCGCCCAGGTGGGCGGCCACTTCGGCATCGCGCAGCTTGGCATAGGATGCCTGCAGGTGTTGCAGCGCCTGCTCGGACTGCCCCTGCTTGAACAGCACCCAGCCCAGGCTGTCGAGAATCATGGCGTTATCCGGGTCGGCTTTCAGCGCACGCTCGATATAGCCCTGCGCCTCCGGCAGCGATGCGCCGCGATTGGTCATCACATAGCCCAGCGCATTCAGTGCCTGCACATCATCCGGCTTCAGCCGCACCACCACGCGCAGGTCCTGCTCGGCCTCGGCAGAGCGACCGATCTGGTCCAGCAGCAAGCCGCGTTCGTACAACAGCTCGGCCTGCTCCGGGGTCTGCTTCAGCGCAGCACCCAGAATCTCCAGCGCCACGTCGTATTGCCGCGCTTCGCGCGCCAACATGGCCTGGGACAAGGTGATGCGCACGGGTTCATCCACCTGCTGTGGCAGCGTATTGAGGCTATCGATGGCTTCGCGCCACTGACCGCCGGCAGCCTGGATCTGCGCCGCGCGCACCCGCGCCGGCAACAGGTTCTCGCCACCATTCACTTCCAGATACCAGCGCCGCGCCTCGGCCGATTGCTTCTGCTCATCGGCCAGCTGCCCCAGGGTGTAACGCAGGGTGTTGACATCGTTGAAACCGGCACGCATGGCGGCCAGCAGCTGCTGTCGTGCGAGAGTGAAGTCGCCGGTCTGGTAGGCAAGCAGGCCGTGCAGGTACAACAGTTCGCCATTCGCGGCAAAACGGCTACCGATGCTGCGGGCATGTGCCTCGGCTTCCGTGAAGCGCTTGTCGCCAGCCAGCAGACGGATATAGGTGGTATTCAGCTCGATGCTGGACTGCGGCCGGCTTAGCAGTTGCTGCTGCAGGAAGGCGGTGGCCTGCGTACTCGATTGCCGGCGCAGGCGGTCTACCTGCCATAGCACCGGCAAGTCCCATTGCGGCGCAATGCGCGCCAGGCGGGCAAACTCATCGTCCACGGTTTGCTGATCGCCGGCCTCGGCAGCTACCGCAATCAGCGCAAAACGTGCTTCCGGCAGCTCGGGATAGCGTGCGGCCAACTCGCTGATCAGCGCTTCGGCACCCTGCTTGTCGCTTTGCAGGGCAGCCAGGCGCGCCAGCTGCACGAACACACCGGCGGCACGTTGTGGCTGGCGCTGCAAGGTGGTTTCGATCAGCGGCCGGCTTTCCGCCAGCTTGCCGCCACGCAACAGCGCGATGATCAGTTGCTCGCGCGCGGCATCGGCTTCCGGGTCCAGCTCCAGCCACAGCGTCAGCGCGGCAGTGGCCGACTTGAGCTGACCGGCAAACATGGCGAATTCGGCACCACGGCGGGCGATGCGCGGATCACGGGTTTCCCGCGCCAGCGCAATATAGGTTTCGGCGGCCTGTGCCGCGGCGCCGCCACGCGCTGCCATCTCGCCAGCCAGCAGGCCATACAGCCATTCGGCACGCAGCTGCTGATGCGGAATGGCCGGGTTGTCTTCTTCGCGCGGCGCCGGAGCTTCGTCTTCATCCTCCGCTACAACGCTCTTGCCAACCTGGGCGTTGGCCGCAGGCGCGGCAGGCTGCAGGCTGGCGCAGGCGGACAGTGCCAGTGGGGCGATTACGGCAAACAGACGGAGCAGGGCGTTCATGCACAGAACCTGTATTCATCACAGGCGGGTAGAATACCACGCCATTCACATTATTCATGACTCACGACCATGCCAGAATTGCCAGAAGTCGAAACCACGCGCCGTGGCATTGCCCCGCAGCTGGAAGGCGCCACCGTGCAGACGGTGATCGTGCGCGAGGCCCGTCTGCGCTGGCCGATTCCGCCAGAGCTGCCTGCGCTGCTGGCCGGGCGCACGGTGCGCAGCGTCAGCCGCCGCGCCAAATACCTGCTGGTGGATTTCGAACATGGCACGCTGATCGTGCACCTGGGCATGTCCGGCAGCCTGCGCTTTGTGCCGCCAGGCAGCACGCCGGAAAAGCATGACCATGTAGACATCGTGCTGGGGCAGACGGTTCTGCGTTATCGCGATCCACGCCGCTTTGGCGCCATGCTGTGGCAGCAGGGGCCGGTGGCGGCACATCCGTTGCTGGCTAAGCTGGGGCCGGAGCCGCTGTCGGATGCCTTCGACGGGCAGCGCCTGTTCGAAGCCAGCCGCCGCAAGGGCAGCGCCATCAAGCTGCTGATCATGGACAACCACGTGGTGGTGGGCGTGGGCAATATCTACGCCAACGAGTCGCTGTTCTACGCTGGCATCCACCCGGCGCGTGCGGCCAACTCGCTGCGCCGCGAGGAGTGCGAACGCCTGGCCGCCGAGATCAAGTCGGTACTGGCGCGCGCCATCGAGGCCGGTGGCAGCACGCTGCGCGATTTCATCGACGCCAAGGGCAAGCCGGGTTACTTCCAGCAAAGCTACAAGGTGTACGGCCGCCGCGAGCTGCCGTGCCATGATTGCGGCACGCTGATCAGTGAAATCCGCCAGGGCCAGCGCAGCACCTGTTTCTGCCCGCACTGCCAGCCCTTGTAAAACCGTTGCCACGTAAGCGCACTACCCTGCCATTAACCGTCAGCGAACCGTCATACCGTGCACCAGACCACTTCCCTGCCTGTCCGCCTGCTCCGCCTTGCCCGCCTGGGCATGCACCTGCTACGCGGCATCATCACCATTGCCACGCTGTATCCGCGACTATCGCAACCGGAGAAGGCCGTCATCACCCAGCGCTGGTCGCAGCAGCTGCTGCACATTCTGGCCATCAAGGTGAAGGTGAACGGTGCCACCCCCGGCATCTACCCGCCACACACCTTGGTGGTGGCCAACCATGTGTCGTGGCTGGATATCTTTGCGCTCAACAGCGTCACCGTGTCGCGCTTCGTGGCCAAGAAAGAGCTGCGCGACTGGCCGCTGGCCGGCTTTCTGGTCAAGAGCGCCGGCACGCTGTTCATCGACCGCAGCAACCGCCGCGACACCAGCCTGGTAAATAAACAGCTGGCCGCAGCGCTGCACAATGGCGACTGCATGGCGGTATTCCCGGAAGCCACTACCTCCGACGGCATCGGCCTGCTGCCGTTCAAGTCCTCGCTGTTCGAGGCCGCACGGCTGGCCGGCGCTACGGTACAGCCGGTGGCGATCCGCTATGTCTCGCCTGGCGGCCACTACTGCGCTTCCGCTGCCTATGCCGGCGACACCAGCTTCGGCCAGAGCCTGTGGGCCATTCTCTCAACCCGCGCCATGGTGGTGGAGCTGGATTACACCGCCGCACTGCCGGCCAGCGACACCACCCGCTTCGCGCTGTCGGAAGCCTCCCGCTCTGCCATTGCCACCGCGCTGGGTATCGATCCGGCGGACTGAGCCTGCCGCCGGATGCGGGTTTTCCGCAATGCGGCTTTCCCTGATCGGGAAATACCCAATTTTTCGCATCTCCGTCGCCGCGCATGATCGCGGCGAAAGTACTGGACAAGGCAAGCACACTGCCAGACACACGGAGAGCACAATGTCAGCCAAGAAACTGCACCACAGCCTGTATTTCCAGGTGATCGTGGCCATCATCCTGGGCGTTGCCCTGGGACACTTCATGCCGGAACTCGGCGCCAAGCTCAAGCCCTTGGGCGATGGCTTCATCAAGCTGGTGAAGATGATGATCGCGCCCATCATCTTCTGCACCATCGTGGTCGGCATTGCCGGCATGGAAGACATGAAGAAGGTTGGCCGCGTCGGCGGCAAGGCGCTGCTGTACTTTGAAGTGGTTACCACGCTGGCACTGGCCATCGGCCTGCTGGTGGTGAACTTCGTGCAGCCTGGCAGCGGCATGAACATCGACCCGAGCACGCTGGATACCGGCGCCATCGCCAAGTACACAGAAAAGGCCGCCGGCCAGAGCACGGTGGATTTCCTGCTGCACATCATTCCGCAAAGCGCCATCGGCGCCTTTGCCGATGGCGAGATCCTGCAGGTGCTGCTGTTCTCGGTGCTGTTTGGCGCCGGCCTGTCGCTGATGGGCGACTCCGGCAAGCCGGTACTGGGTTTCTTTGAAAAAGTATCGCAGGTGCTGTTCGCCATGATCGGCTTCATCATGAAGCTGGCACCAATCGGCGCCTTCGGCGCCATGGCGTTCACCATCGGCAAGTACGGGGTGGGCAGCCTGGTACAGCTGGCCTCGCTGATGGCCACCTTCTACCTGACCTGCGTACTGTTCGTCGGCCTGGTACTGGGCACCATCGCCCGCGCCTACGGTTTCAGCGTGTGGAAGCTGATCAAGTACATCAAGGAAGAGCTGCTGATCGTGCTGGGCACCTCGTCGTCGGAATCCGCGCTGCCGCGCCTGATGACCAAGCTGGAGCAGCTGGGCTGTGCCAAACCGGTAGTCGGCCTGGTAGTGCCCACCGGTTACTCCTTCAACCTGGATGGCACCTCGATCTACCTGACCATGGCAGCGATCTTCATTGCCCAGGCCTGCAATATCGACCTGACCCTGACCCAGGAGCTGACCATTCTCGGTGTGCTGCTGCTCACCTCCAAGGGTGCCGCCGGCGTGACCGGCTCCGGTTTCATCACCCTGGCCGCCACGCTGGCGGTGGTACCGGAAATCCCGGTAGCCGGCCTGGCGCTGATCCTGGGTATCGACCGCTTCATGTCGGAAGCCCGCGCTATCACCAACCTGATCGGCAACGCAGTGGCTACCGTAGTGGTAGCCAAGTGGGAGAACTCGCTGGACAGCGAGCAGATGCAGCGCGAACTGGCCAACCCGACACCGATCGCCCACGGCGCAGCGGCAAGCACCCCGCACCTGGTGCCGGAAGTCGCAGAAGAGCTGCGCTAGGCAGCAGCAGCTGACAACACAAAGCCCCTGTCCTGCGACAGGGGCTTTTGCTGTTCCGACACCCTTGCGGCCAAGCTTATTTCCTGATTTCGCGATACGCCTGGCACGGCAGCGAGAACACCTCGCGATCCTCCAGTCGCACCGCGGTGAGGCTGCCACCCCACAGGCAGCCGCTGTCGATGGCCAGCACCTCCTCGCTCAGCATCAGCCCCAGCGCCGACCAGTGTCCGCATACGATGGGGGTATCCACGCTGCGCCGCCCGGCGGCCTCGAACCACGGTACCAGGTAGTCCGGCGCCCCTTCCAGCTCGCCCTTGTAGGCCAGATCCAGTTCGCCGTCGCGGGTGATGAAGCGCATGCGCGTCATCACGTTGACGATCATGCGCAGCCGGTCCATGCCCTTGAGATCATCCTGCCAGCGGGTGGGCTTGTTGCCGTACAGCTTGGAAAAGAACGTCCGGTGATGCGTGCCCGATAGTTCGTCCTCTACCTCCTCCGCCAGACGCAGCGCCTTCTTGATGCTCCACTCCGGCAGCAGGCCGGCATGCACCATGGCAAAACCCTGCTCGTAGATCATCAGCGGCTGGCAGCGCAGCCATTCCAGCAGCACTTTGGCATCGCCGGCATTCAGCACCGCCTGGATGGTGTCATCGGCATGCACCTTGCCATAGCCCTCGGACACTGCCAGCAGATGCAGGTCATGGTTGCCCAGCACCGTTTGCACGCAGTCCTGGTGCTCGAACACCCAGCGCAGCGTCTGCAGCGACTCCGGACCACGGTTGACGAGATCCCCGGTCAGCCACAACGTATCGCGGCCGGGGTTGAATTCGATCTGGCGCAACAGCGCCATGAAGGGGGTGAAGCAGCCCTGCAAATCACCAATCGCATAGGTGGCCATTTTGTTTTCCTGTCAGTCGTTGCGGCCAACCTTGGCCTGAGCCGAGCCGCATCGCGAATGATAATGGATGCCCGTCCCGCCGTCGCGCATGGCCGGCCCCGGCGGCAGGCACTACAATGCGCGCTAACCATGAAAGATTGACGACAGCCCATGTCCCTTGCCCTACTCAACCCGCAGCAGCGCGCCGCCATCCAGTCGCTGGACGGCCCGCTGCTGGTGCTCGCCGGTGCCGGCTCCGGCAAGACGCGGGTGATTACCCAGAAGATCGCCTACATGATCCGCGAGGCGAATTTCGACGCCCGCAACATCGCCGCCATCACCTTCACCAACAAGGCGGCGCGCGAGATGCTGGAGCGCGTCGGCAAGCTGATGGACAGCCGCGAGCTGAAGGGCATCACTGTCTCCACCTTCCACTCGCTGGGCATGCACTTTCTGCGCCAGGAAGCGCCACACTTGGGCTACAAGACGCAGTTCTCCATTCTGGACAGCTATGACGCCGCCAAGATCATCGCCGACATCCTGAAATCCACCCACAAGGATGAAGTACGCAAGGTGCAAAGCCGCATCTCGCTGTGGAAGAACGACCTGCTCGGCCCGGATGCCGCGCTGCTGGCGGCGGCGGATGAATTCGACCGCGTGGCCGCTACCACCTATGTGGCCTACCAGGACACACTCACCGCCTACCAGGCGCTGGACTTCGACGACCTGATCCGCCTGCCGGTGGAGCTGCTGCGCAGCAATGCCGAGGTGCTGCAGAAATGGCAGCACAAGCTGCGCTACCTGCTGATCGACGAATACCAGGACACCAATACCTGCCAGTACCAGCTGGTGAAGCTGCTCACCGGCGAGCGAGGCATGTTCACCGCGGTGGGCGATGACGACCAGTCCATCTATGCCTGGCGCGGCGCCAATATGGAGAACCTGCGCCTACTGCAGCATGACTTCCCGCGACTGAAAGTGATCAAGCTGGAGCAGAACTACCGCTCCACCGCGCGCATCCTGCGTGCGGCCAACTCGGTCATCTCGAATAACCCCAAGCTGTTCGAAAAGCAGCTGTGGAGCGAACTGGGGCTCGGCGAACAGATCCACGCCGTGATGTGCAAGGACGAGGAACACGAGGCCGAGGTGGTGGTGCAGCGCCTGCTGGCGCACAAGTTCGAGCACCGCACCGAATTCAAGGACTACGCCATCCTCTACCGCGGCAACTATCAGTCCCGCGTGTTCGAGCAGGCGCTGCGCAACCAGCGCATCCCCTACCAGATGGCCGGCGGGCAGAGCTTCTACGACAAGCCGGAAATCAAGGACGTGCTGTCCTACCTGCGGCTGCTGGCCAACCCGGACGACGATCCCGCCTTCATCCGCGCGCTTACCACTCCCAAGCGCGGCGTCGGCGCCGGCACGCTGGAGAAGCTGGGCAACTGGGCCCGGCAGCGCAACTGCAGCCTGTTCGCCGCCGCGCACGAGGAAGGCTTCCAGCTGCAGGTCAATGCCGCCCAGCTGGCACCGCTGGCCGACTTCTGCCGCTTCATCAATGCGCTGACCTACCGCGCACTGCGCGAGCCGCCGGGTGAGCTGGCGATGGAGATGCTCAAGTCCATCGGCTTCGAAGCCTGGCTGTACGACAGCGAGGACAGCCCCAAGGCAGCAGAGAGCAAGTGGAAGAACGTGTTCGAACTGGTGGCCTGGCTGCAACGCAAGGGCGAGCAGGACGGCAAGAACCTGCTGGAGCTCACCCAGACCATCGCGCTGATCACCATGCTGGAAGGCCGCGATGAAGGTGAGGTGGACGCGGTGCACATGTCCACCCTGCACGCCTCCAAGGGGCTGGAGTACCCGCACGTATTCCTGGTGGGCTGCGAGGAAGGCATCCTGCCACACAGCGAATCGGTCGATAACGGCATGGTGGAAGAAGAACGGCGGCTGATGTACGTCGGCATCACCCGCGCCCAGCGCAGCCTCACCCTGACCTACTGCGTGAAGCGCCGTCGCGGCGGCGAGTGGCTGTTCGTGGAGCCGTCGCGCTTCATCGCCGAAATCAGCGGCGACGACCTGCGCCACTTCGGCAAGAAAGGCGCCGAACCCATTGTCAGCAAGAACGAGGGCAAGAGCCGGCTAGCGGGGCTGATGGCCTCGCTGGACAACAAGGTGCAGAAGAACAGCGACAGCTAGTCCTGCCGGCCGCGGCCAAGCTCCACCCAAGCACAAACGAAAACGCCGCGATAAATCGCGGCGTTTAGCATTACGGCCAATATTACTTGGCGGCGCTGGTCAGGTACTCCACAGCTGCCTTGAACTCTGCATCGGAGCCAGAGAAACCACCCTTCGGCGGCATCGCATTCAGGCCCTTGGTAGCCGAAGCCAGCAGACCATCCAGCCCTTTGCTCAGGCGCGGCGCCCAGGCAGTCTTGTCGCCGAACTTCGGCGCACCGGCAGCACCGGAGCCGTGACAGGCCACACACACGCTCTCGTACACTTTCTTGCCCGCTACAGCCGGATCCAGTGCGGCACCAGCAGCGGCACCACCTACCGGCGGCTCGGTGAACTTGCCACCACCGGCGTTACCCATGAACGCAACTGCACGCTTCACTTCGTCGTCGGTCAGATCAGCCGCGCCACCCTTGGCCGGCATGGCATTGAAGCCCTGCAGCGCATGCAGCACCAGCGTATCCCAGCCTTTTGCCACGCGAGCACCCCAGGCACCGGCATCACCAAACTTCGGCGAACCAGCCAGACCGGCGCCGTGACAGGTGATACAGATCGCCTTGTAAACCTGCTCGCCGGTTTTCATCCCCGGCGGGGCATCGCTGGCAACAGATTCGCCAGCCGGCTTCAGGCGGGCTGCAACAGCCTCCTTGGTCATCACTTCCGCATTGACGTCAAAACCGCTGGTCGCCAACTTGGCCAGCAGATAAATCGCCACCACTACCAGTACGACAACCCCCAGCAGAATACCGACGATTTGCCCCGGAGCTTTGGTTTCGTTGCTCATTCCAGCCTCACCTGATGAATATTGACATTACAAATGGGGAAATTATACGCAAAGGCAATTTGCGAGGCAAAACGCCGCTGAAACAAGTTTGCGCCAACGCAATCGACACTGGACGCATTGGTGGGCTTAAGCTATATTGCCGCCTCGGCTTGTACCCGTAGCTCAGTTGGATAGAGTGTCAGCCTCCGAAGCTGAAGGTCGCTGGTTCGATTCCAGTCGGGTACGCCACCATCGCACGCCTTGTCTCCCCAGAGCAAGGCGTTTATTTTTTATCCCGTAGATTCAAGCACTTCCACCACCCTGCTACGCCGCATCTGGGTATCCAGATACTGCCGTATTTCGGCACGCAGCGGGTGACGGTGAATCAGCAACATCACCCGCGCCGCCTGAATTGCATGCTCAAGCGTTGGATGCAACGGCCCACCGTCATCCACACCAAATGCACTGGAAACCAGCCTCAAGCGAAACATCATTTACCTGCCGTGTTGTTAGTTCACACTTTCTGATAAACGATACCGGCATTTGATGACAGATTCGATAGAAGGCTTCAGGTTTTCTAGCACGCTGTCCGACAATTTACCAATATCACGCCAGACAGCCGTCATTCCCATTCCCCTGCCATATCCCGCTGCGGCAAGCACACCACACTGTCGTACTGGCAGGGATGCAACACCTGCAAGCGCCTGATCACATAAATACCCTGTCATCCCACCTTATCCCCACCACGGCTGCTGTTTTTATCCGTAAGATGTCGCCTTCGCCAAATCGTGAGTGGAAACAACATGCAAGTGCGAGCAGTCGCCAATGCTTTGCAGCAAATGATCGAGTACGACAACAGCGGCTTTGTACCAGTGCTGATCGCAGGCGAATGCCTGGGCTGTGTAAACCAGCAATGGCTGCAACGCTTGCTATCCGAGCATGGCAATCTGTTCCAGTTGCAACACGGCCAACTCGTCGCCCTGGAAACGGCGACGGACTTCAATAGCCGCAGTCAGTTACTGGCTGCAGCTGCGCTGGCCTGGCGCGATGCCGGCTGGCTAAACGGCTGGCGCAATGAAAAATTCATGGCCTATTTCCAGGATGGCACCCCCTGTTTTGAAATGGAGCGCGCCGCATTCCGCCCATTGGGCCTTACCAGCCGCGCTGTCCATCTCAACGGTCTCAGCCGCATGCCGGATGGCGAAATCCGCATGTGGATCGGCAAGCGCAGCCCGTTCAAGGACGTTGCCCCCGATCGCCTGGATAACCTGATGGGGGGCGGCATCGCTGCAGGAGAAACCCTGCAGATCGCGCTGGAACGCGAAGGCTGGGAAGAGGCAGGCATCCCTGCCGGCAAATTGGAACTACTACCGCAGGCAGCCCTGCTACTGGCGGAGCGCCCGGTCGCCCGTGGTCTGCATCGCGAATGGCTGCACGTGTTCGATGTCTGGTTAAACGCGCAGGAAATTCCACAGAACCAGGACGGCGAAGTCGAGGCACATCTGCTGATGCCTCTGGCAGAAGTCGAACAACATATTATCAACGGCCAGTTCATGAGCGATGCAGCCCTGGTTGCCATCGACTGCATGGCCCGGCTGGGCTACTGGAAAGACGACCAGCAACTGCATAGCCTGCTGTCCAAGATCCGCGCCCCTATCGGCTGCGACATAGCCATCCGCTAACGCCCCACGGGCAATGCCACAAACAACCAAGCCCGCGCGAGCGGGCTTTTGCTTGGACTGTCATGCGGCCAACGTTGGCCGCAGGGATAGGAGGCAGGGCCGGGAGCGTGCATGAGTGGCTGATTCGCCCCAAAGCACAAAGCCCAGCTCGTCTGAGCTGGGCTTTACTGTGGGGGAGTCTGGCGGTGTCCTACTTTCACACGGGTATCCGCACTATCATCGGCGCTGAGGCGTTTCACGGTCCTGTTCGGAATGGGAAGGCGTGGGACCACC
>NZ_JBHRYH010000019.1:0-39381 GCF_042648905.1 Vogesella amnigena
TCCGTGTCACTTTCTCTTGCAGTGCAAGTGTCTGGCTTGCCAGGCACTTACACCTATCGGTTATTTGGTTTGTTAAAGAGCGGGCTGACTTCGTTTCGTGTCGTCAGCAGCAGAGGAGGCGAACTATACCCATCGCCCCGAACCGCGTCAACACCCAGCCGCCAGAAAATTAGCAATAATTCAGCAAGTAATTGATTTTCAAGGACACTGATTGTCGCACCAGCAACGCCGGGAGAGCGTACTCCTGCCGAAGTGTCGCCAAATTAGTATTTTGTTTCATGCCAAAGGCATTTATTGGTGGTTTGTATCCTGAATGTTTTGACAGCCTCTCTTTGCATCAATACCATGAATGCGAATTGTTCTTATAACCAACTTCAGACTCATTATGGAATCGCGTGTCTTTCACTACGGTACGCTTGGCCTGATTGGCGCAGCACATCTTGGTTTGCTGCTATGGACTGCCAGCCCGAGCCTGGCGGTGACTCCTCCAGTACTGCTGCCGCTGACCATGGTCAGTATCAGTGATGCGCCCAAATTGACCACTCCCGCGCCGCAACCGGCCAAAGTCGCGCCCATGCCCAAAGTACGGCAGAAGGTGAGCAAGCCGAGCACGCCACCTGCGCCGGCACCTCGTCTGCTGGCAACCGCTGCGCCAGCAACACGCACCATCAGCCAGAGTGAGGCCGCGCCTGCTGCAGCCAAGGAACAGACGGCAGCGACAACGGAGACCAGCAGCAATCCGAACCAGGAGAGTGCTGCGGCAAGGCAGGAAGTAGCGATTACGCCGCCGACCCATATCAAGGGCTACCTGAACAACCCGAAGCCGGAGTACCCACCGCTGTCGCTGGAGCTGGGAGAGGAAGGCACGGTGTATCTGCGCATCGCCGTCAACAGTAATGGCAAAGCCACCGCCGTGAGTGTGGCCAGATCCAGCGGCTTTCCGCGCCTGGACAACTCCGCTCGTCGCACCGCTGCCGGCTGGTCATTCCACCCGGCCATGCGCGGCAGCGAACCGGTGGATTACAGCTACGTCACCCCTATCCAGTTTGTCCTTCCACATAAGACCAAAGCCTGAACATGAACCTGATGCACACCTTTGAACAGGGCGACGCCATTCTGGTGTCGGTTTTCCTGAGCCTGATCCTGATGTCGGTACTGACCTGGTACTTCATCGTGCTGCGCGGTTGGCGCGCCTGGCAGACCATGCGCCATAACCGCCGTGCCGAAGCCCAGTTGTGGGAGGCCGGCAGCTGGAAGGAGGCGGAAGGTCAGCTGGCAGACTGCCCGGCGCCGGTTTCCGCGCTGCTGCGCGATGGTCTGGTGGCGCTGCGCAAATACCAGCAGCACAGCAGCAGCTCGCTGGGGCAGGCCTGCTCGCTGGATGACTACCTGACCCGCGCGCTGCGCAAACGCCTGTCGCAGGAGCAGCAACGTCTGGAGGGCGGCATGACCGTACTGGCCACCATCGGCTCCACCGCGCCGTTCATCGGCCTGTTCGGCACGGTATGGGGCATCTATCACGCGCTGGTGAATATCGGTGTGCAGGGCCAGGTGTCGATCGCCACCGTGTCCGGCCCGATCGGCGAGGCGCTGGTAGCCACCGCCGCCGGCCTGGCGGCGGCGATTCCCGCCGTGCTGGCCTACAACACCTTCACCCGCCTGAACCGGGTGATCAACCAGGAAATGGATCACTTCACCCATGATCTGCATGCCCACCTGCTGACCGACGGAGGCAATGATGGCGTTCGGTAGTTTCGACAAGGGCGCCGATGCGCCGATGTCCGAGATCAACACCACCCCGCTGGTGGATGTGATGCTGGTGCTGCTGGTGGTGTTCATCATCACCGCGCCGCTGCTGACCAATGCCGTGCAGGTGAACCTGCCACAGGCCAACGCCAGCCAGCATGAAGACCGCCCGGAGGCGATCCGCCTGGCGATCAACGCCGATGGCCGCCTGTACTGGAACGATCTGCCGATCGAGCCGGGCCGTCTGAAAAGCCGCTTTGCCGAGGCGGCGGCGGCCAATCCGGCAGTAGAGCTGCATCTGCGCGCGGACAAGGCCGTGCGCTACGAGCTGGTGGCAGAAACACTGGCCGCCGCGCAGAGCAGCGGTGTCAGCCGTATCGGTTTTGTAACCGAAGCTCAGTAACCCTTTCCCCCCTGCATTGCCTCGCATGCGGCCAACCCTGGTTGGCCGCAGGGGGACGCTTTTGCCTTTTTTCTCGCATAACGACACACACGATATGAAAAAGACCGCTTCCATCATTGCCACCCAGGCAAGCCCCAAGACCCTGCCCCACACCATGCTGGCCACCATGCTGGCCGCCAGCCTGGCGCCCGGTCTGGCGCTGGCCGCCGACAGCACTGCCACCGCCAACAATGACGCCACCACGCTGGAAACCGTGGTGGTAACCGGCGAGCAGCCCAAGCGCGGCAGCTACCAGGCCGGCACCACCACGCTTGGCAAACAGAAGCAGGCGCTGAAAGATGTGCCGCAGGCGGTGTCGGTAGTGACCCGCCAGCTGATCGCCGACCAGGGCGACTACAATATGCGCGAGGTACTGAAGAACGTATCCGGCATTACCTTCCAGGCTGGCGAGGGTGGCCGCTCCGGCGACTCCATCATCCTGCGCGGCTTCTCCGCCTTCGGCGATACCTACCGCGACGGCCAGCGCGACGCGGCGCAATACAACCGCGACCCGTTCACCGACGAAAAGATCGAAGTGCTGAAAGGCGCCAGCTCGATGCTGTTCGGTCGCGGCTCCACCGGTGGCGTCATCAACCAGGTGAGCAAGACGCCATTCGCCGGTGAGCTGGCGGAAGTCACCGGCACCGTGGGCAGCAACGACTTCTTCCGCAGCACCATGGATGTCAACCAGGCACTGTCCGACACCGCCGCCATCCGCCTGAACGTGATGGGCACCAAGGACGGCAGCGCTGACGGCGTCAGCGAAGCCAAGCGCCACGGCATTGCGCCGTCGCTGGCATTTGGCCTGGGCGAAGACACCACCGTGGTGCTGTCGCACCTGCAGCTGAAGGAAAACAATACCCCGATGCTGGGTGTGCCGTTCGACCCCAACACCCTGCAACCGATCGATGTGCCGGTGGATCGCTACTTCGGCCTGCGCGGCATGAACAGCGAAGACCTGACCAGCAATATCAGCACCGCGCGCGTGACCCACAAGTTCGACAGCAAGAACGAGCTGGCGGCGCAGCTGCGCGTGGGCCGCTATGACCGTACCGTACTGGTCTCCCAACCGCAGCTGCGCAATTCGCCGGCCGGCACGCCGGTTACCGACAGCACCCAGCTTGGCTACAGCGGCAAACTGCGCGGCGCCATCAACGAGAACCAGGCGCTGAGCGTGGATTACAGCAGCGAATTCGACACCGGCAACTTCAGCCACAAGCTGCTGCTCGGCAGCGAGTTCGTGCACGAAACCCAGACCGCCGACAGCTACTTCGCCGATGCCCTGGCCAGCGTGCTGGGCAGCGTGGGCAACCCGGAAGCCTATTACACCGGCAGCTACCGCCGCGCGCGCAACAGCAGCTTTGCCACCCACAACATCGCGGCCTACGCCACCGACACCGTAACGCTGACCCCACAGCTCAAGGTAATGGGCGGCCTGCGCATGGACTGGCTGGAAGGTACCTACAATACCTACAACACCACCACCGGCGCCCAGACCGCCACTCGCAAGCGTGACGACAAGGGCCTGAGCTACCGCACCGGCCTGATCTGGCAACCGACGCAGCAATCCAGCTACTACCTGGGTTACAGCAGCCTGATGAACCCGTCCGGCGAGGCCTACCAGTTCGACCTGTCCAGCGGCCTTACCACCAACAACCAGAAACCGGAACGCAACAAGCACTACGAACTGGGTGCCAAGTGGGATCTGGCCGAGGGTGACGCCACCCTGCGTGCCGCCGTGTTCCGCACCGAGAAGCTGTACGAGCGCAACACCGACGCGCTGTCGCCGGATGTGTCCATTCTGTACGCCAAGCGCCACACTGATGGCATTGAAGTGGAAGTGGCTGGCCGTCTGAGCGAGCGCTGGGAAGTATTCGCCGGCGCCACGCTGATGGATCCGAAGATCGATCAGGGCTGGGCCAGCAATGCGCCGACAGACGCCAACAAGGGCGCCGTGCCGAAATACACACCGAAGAAGACCGCCAACATCTGGTCTACCTACAAGCTGACCGACAAGATCACCGCCGGCCTGGGTGTGTACTACGTGGGCAAACGCTACGTGGCCGACAGCAGCAGCGACCAGTCGCGTACCCGCTTCGCCCCGAGCTACGTGCGTACCGACGCCATGCTCTCCTACGAGGAACGCAAGTACAGCGTGAAGCTCAACATCAACAACCTGACCAACGAGAAGTATTACGACGCCCTGTACGGTGGCCATGCCTCCGCCGCGGCGCCGCGTGAGTTCCAGCTCACCGTGGGCTACAAGTACTAAGCCGCGCGCCTTGCGGCCAACCTGGCAACCGGTTGGCCGCAAGGCCGTTTTGGCGATGATGGCAGCGCCATCGCCAAAACGCTGGCAGGATGCCACCACCCCATCTTGCGCGTCTGCCAACCCGTTTTATCCAGGACAAGCCCCATGCTGCTGCATATTCCCGAACTACTGACCCGCGAAGAACTGGCCCACGCCCGCATGCTGCTGGCCAATGCCGACTGGGAGGACGGCCGCGTCAGCGCCGGCCAGCAGGCGGTACAGGTCAAACACAATCTGCAACTGCCCCCCACCGGCAATACCGCGCGCGAACTGGCAGCGCTGGTGCAGCGCGCACTGGCGCGCAACCCGCTGTTCATGTCCGCCGCACTGCCCAAAACCGTGATGACGCCGATGTTCAACTGCTACCAGGGCGGCATGAATTACGGCAACCACGTGGACAACGCCGTGCGCCACGACCCGCTGTCTGGCCAGTACGTGCGTACCGATGTTTCCTGCACGCTGTTTTTCAGCGAACCGGAGGAATATGAAGGTGGTGATCTAGTGGTGGAAGACACCTATGGCAACCACCGCGTGAAGCTGCCGGCGGGTGACATGATTCTGTATCCGTCCACCAGCCTGCACCGGGTAGAGCCGGTAACGCGCGGCGCGCGGCTGGGGTCATTCATGTGGACACAAAGCATGGTGCGCGACGACAGCAAGCGGGCGCTGCTGTTCGACATGGACATGGCCATCATCGGCCTGCGTCAACGCGTGGGGGAATGCCAGGAACTGGTCAATCTGACTGCCGGCTACCACAACCTGCTGCGGCAGTGGGCGGAGCTGTAGCGGCCGCACGGACAAAAAAAACCCCGCCGGACACAGCCGGCGGGTCACCGTGGGACAGAGCAAAACCCTGATAATCAGGATTTAAAGCCAGCTGGCAGCAAGCTGCCAACCGTCGGACGACGCTCAGAAGCCGGCAGGCAGACCATGCCTGTGACAGTTCGGCTTGTTCACATCGCCCTACCTCACCCGTTGCCGGGAGGGGGTCGGGTGGCGGTCGCACAGACCGCGCATTCCATCAGGCCGTGCCGCAAGCGGCAACAGCACATAAATCAAGGCATCCAGTATCGATGCAAAATCGGGCGCAAGCCAGCAAAACTTGCATTCCGCGCCGCAGCTGGCGTGTTGGCGTTGCGCCAATTCCCGCCATGACAGACAAGCAGTCGCCGGCAAGGTTTCCTGGCCACGCCGACAAGCCCAGTCATCGATAGTAGCCGGCAAAGCTTTCATTTTGCTGACAGCCATGGCCGACAACGCCGCCAGACGAACCTGCATGCCAAATTTTTTAACAATCCAGCATTTAACTTTCCACAATCACAGTCATGAGGATAGTTAATTGCCAACTTATGTCATTCAGCAAAACAAACAGGTAAACTGGCAAGCCTGAAAATCACTAAGCTGCTCAAGCAGCAGGAATTTTTCAATGGCACGCGCAAGCTTACTGAGTGGCCCCCGGATTGACAAAGCATTCTTACGCATGTTTACCATGCAAAAAAATCATGGAAAACCCGGAATGAAACTCCCGCCGCTGAATGCCCTGCGTGTGTTCCTGGTGGCCGCAGAACAGCACTCCTTCACCAGGGCCGGTGAAACCCTGCACCTGACCCAGGGCGCGGTGAGCCGCCACATCCAGACCCTGGAAGCACACTATGGCCTGCCGCTGTTCGTGCGCCAGGCACGCGGCCTGGCGTTGACCCCGGAAGGCGCCGCGCTGCTGCCGGCGGTGCGCGACGCCTTTGCCCGCATCGAGGCCGCCAGCGACGCCATTTCCCGCCGCTCGCGCGAGCTGCGGGTAAAGGCCAGCCCGTCGATTGCCTCGCGCTGGGTACTGCCCAAGCTCACCCAGTTCCGCAACCTGCACCCGGAACTCACCGTATTCCTGGTGACCGTCACCGCCTTCGACCCCAACTTCAAGAGCCGCGAGTACGACATCTCATTCCAGGCCAGCCTGACCAAGGAGCCGGGGCTGATCTACCACCGCCTGCGCAGCACCCGCTTCGTGCCGGTAGCCTCGCCTGCGCTGTTCCAGGGCAAGCCGCTGCCCACCCCGGCCGAGTTTCGCAACTACCCGCTGCTGCACCCCTCGCATGAGGATCCATTCTGGGCGGAGTGGTTCGCGGTGGCCGGCGTGAGTGACCACGGCAACCCGGAAGCCTACGCCTTCGATACGCTGGACCTGGCCATTGTCGCCGCCAGCCGTGGCATGGGTATTACCCTGGCCGAAGAAAGCATGATTGCAGACGACCTGGCCACCGGCATGCTGGTGCAGCTGTCCGACATCGCGCTGGTAACCGACTGGGCCTACTACCTGATCTATCCGCAGGAACTGGCCACCCTACCCAGCGTGATCGCCTTCCGCGACTGGGCGCTGGGCGAATTCAGCGATTCGCCATCGGCTGCTGCCGAGAGCTGAGCCACAGTCCCGGATGCGCCGGCGGCTTAACCGGGCGACATCTTCTGCGCCAACAACAAGGCCCGGCATTGCCGGGCCTTGTGCGTTAACGTTGGCCGCATCAACTGTCGATGGCCGCGGCCGGCTTGCGCCAGCGGGCGGCCAGCCCGTCGAACCACAGGTACAGCACCGGGGTGATGTACAGCGTCACCAGCTGCGAAAACACCAGCCCGCCCACCACCGCCACGCCCAGCGGCTGGCGCAGTTCGGCGCCGGCCCCCAGCGCCAGCGCAATCGGCAACGCACCCATCATCGCCGCCAGCGTGGTCATCAGGATCGGCCGCAGCCGCAGCAGGCAGGCGCTGCGGATGGCGTCATACGGCGCCATGCCCTGCTCGCGCTGCGCCACCAGCGCAAAGTCGATCATCATGATGGCGTTCTTCTTCACGATGCCGATCAGCATCAGGATGCCGATGCCGGCAATGATGGTCAGCTCCTGCCCCATCAGCATCAGCGCCCCCAGCGCGCCCATGGCCGCCGATGGCAGGCCGGCGAGAATCGTCAGCGGGTGGATGTAGCTTTCGTACAGCACGCCCAGCAACACGTAGATCACCACCAGTGCCACCAGGAACAGCGCATTCTGGCTGCTCTGCGACTCGGCAAACGCCGCCGCGTCACCGGCGTAGCTGGTGAACACGCTGGCCGGCAGGCCAATATCCTGCTGGATGCGCTTCAGATGCTGATCCACCTCGCCCAGCGCCACGCCGGGCGGCAGGTTGAACGACAGCGTCACCGCCGGCAGCTGCCCCTGGTGGCTTACCGATACCGGCCCCACGCTGCGACGCACGCTGGCGATACTGGCTAGCGGCAGCAGCGTGCCGTTGCTGCCGCGCACATACAGCCGGGTCAGGTCGAACTCGTTGACGCGGTAGGCGGCGTCCAGCTGCAGCAACACCGAGTAGCTGTCGCTGGAGGTGTAGATAGTGGCCACCTGGCGCTGGCCGAAGGCGGTGTACAGCGCAGTGCGGATGCTCTGCATGCCCACCCCCAGCTGCGCCGCCTTGTCGCGGTCCACCACCAGCTCCGCCTGCAGGCCCTTACGCTGCGCATCGCTGTTCACGTCCTGGAACAGCGGGTCGGCGCGCATGCCGCGCTCCATCTTGTCGGCCCAGTCATACAGCCCCGTCGCATCCACACTCTGCAGCACGTACTGGTAGCGGCTCTTGCTGGAGCGCCCGCCCAGGCGCAGGTTCTGCACCGGGTTGAGGAACACCGTCAGGCCATTCACCTTGCGCAAGTCCTTGCGCAGGTCTTCCACCACCTGCTGCACGCCGACACGTTGGCCGCGCGGCTTGAGGGTGACGAACATCCGCCCGCCGCTGTCGCTGACCGAAGAGGTAATCGCCGCCACATGTGGGCTCTGCTGCACGATGGCGGCGGCCCGGGCCTGCAGCGCCAGCAGCCGGTCGTAGGACACATCCTGCGCCACCTCGGTATTGACCTGGATCTGGCCGGTGTCCTCAACCGGGAAGAAGCCCTTGGGAATGGCGCTGAACATCCACCCAGAGCCCAGCACGGTGCCCAGTGCCAGCAGCAGGGTAAAGCGGCGATGGTGCAAGGCCAGATCCAGCGTGCGCTCGTAGCCGGCCAGCAGCGCATCGAAGCCGCGCTCGAACAGCCGCGCCAGCACATTGCCCCTGCCACCGGCGGCATGGTGCGGCATGTGGTCGGCACGCAGAAAGCGCGAGGCCAGCAGCGGAATCAGCGTCAGCGACACCACGGCCGACACCAGCACCGCCAGCGTCACCACCACGGCGAATTCGTGGAACAGCAGGCCGATCACGCCTCCCATGTAGAAGATGGGGATGAAGATCGCCACCAGCGACAGCGAGATGCTGATGATGGTGAAGCCGATCTCGCGCGAACCGCGCAGCGCTGCCGCCAGCGGTTTCTCGCCCTGCTCCATGTAGCGCACGATGTTTTCCAGCACCACGATGGCATCGTCCACCACCAGCCCCACCGCCAGGGTGAGCCCCAGCAGCGAGATGTTGTCGATGGAGTAGCCCAGCAGGTACATCAGCCCCATGGTGCCGATCAGCGAGATCGGCAGCGTCAGCGCCGGAATCACCGTAGCGGCCAGCCGCTGCAGGAACATGAAGATCACCATGATCACCAGCGCCACGGTAAGCAGCAGGGTGAGGTTCACATCATGTACCGCCTCGCGGATGGAACTGGAGCGATCGGACAGCGGCGTCAGCCGCACCGAGCCCGGCAGCTGCGCCGACAGCTTGGGCAGCATGCCGCGAATGGCATCCACCACCGCCACGGTGTTGGCATCCGACTGGCGGAACACCGCCAGCACGATGGAGCGTTCACCATTCACCCAGCTGCCGGTCTTCAGGTTTTCGATGCTGTCTTCCACCCGAGCCACATCGGCCAGGCGCACCACATTGTCACCGTTGCGGCCAACCACCAGGCGGGCAAACTCGGCGGCATTGCGATACTGGCTGTCGCTCTTTACCGTCAGCACTTGCGAGCGGCCTTCCAGCGTGCCCAGCGGCGTGTTGCCGTTGGCCGCACGCAGCACGGTGGCCACCTCGTCTAGCGTCAGATTGCGGGCGGCCAGCTTCTGCGGATCGGCCTGCACCCGCACCGCGTAACGCTTCTGACCGAAGATCTGCACCTGCGCCACACCGTTGATGGTGGACAGCGTGGGCGATACCAGATTGTCGGCGTAATCGTTCAGCTCGGTCAGCGACAACGCCGGCGAGTTCAGCGCCAGCAGCAGGATCGGCGCATCGGCCGGGTTCACCTTGCGGTAGGACGGCAGATTGGTCATTTCGTCCGGCAGGCTGCGCTGCGCGCGCAGCAAGGCCGCCTGCACGTCCAGCGCCGCGCCGTCCAGGTCACGGCCGGGCACGAATTCCAGCGTAATCGAGGTGCTGCCCAGCGCGCTGTTGGAGCTGATCACCGCCACTCCGGGAATGGTGGCGAACTGCTTTTCCAGCGGCATGGCCACCGAGGTGGCCATGGTTTCCGGGCTGGCGCCCGGCAAGCTGGCCGAGACGTTGATGGTGGGAGTTTCATAGCTGGGCAGCGCGGCAATCGGCAGCCGCCCCATGGCCAGCAGGCCGCCAACAATCAGCGACAGGCACAGCAGCACCGTCATCACCGGACGGCGGATACACAGTTCGGAGATATTCATCACTGCGCTCCGCTGGCTGGCCGCCTGGCCGCCTTACCTGCCTGCGCCAGTGTGCAAGCGGCGAACGCCGCCTTGCGCGCCGGTGCTGCTGCGGCAGCAGCGCTGGCCGCGCCCTTGCCGGTTGGCTTGCGGGCCGGCAGCGGGCTCACCTGCTCGCCCGGGCGCACGTTCTGGCCACCGCTGACAATCACCTTCGCCCCCGGCTGGATGCCGCGCACGATGGCCTGCTCGCTGCTGATTGCCAGCAGCTGCACCGGCACCTGCCGCGCCTTGCTGTCGGCACCCACCACGTAGGCGAACTGGCCATCCGGCCCGGTGATCAGCCCGGCCACCGGGAAGGCGGCGGCATCACGGTATTGCCCGGCCTGCAGCTGCACGCTGACATACTGCCCCGGCCACAACGCGGCATCGTCATTGCTGAAGCGCGCCTTCAGCAACACATTGCCGCTGGCGCTGTCCACCGCGCTGTCGATAAAGCTCAGCTCGCCACGGCGGCAGACGCTGCCATCGCTGCTTTGCGCCAGCACCGCCAGCGGGGCGCTGGCCTGCGCCTGCCGTACCGCCGCCAGCTGCTGTTCCGGCAGGGTAAAACTCACCATTACCGGGTTCACCCGGGTAATGGTCACTACCGGTTCGGCCATGCCGGTGGTCACCAGCGCCCCCGGCGCCAGGCTGATGGCGCCGATGCGGCCAGCCACCAGGGCGCGCAGCTGCTTCTGCTGCACCGCCACCTGCGCGCTCTGAATCTGCGCGCGGTCGGCGGCCAGCGTGGCACGCCGCGTGTCGGCAGTTGCCTGCAGGGTGTCCAGCGCGCTTTGCGAGATGAACTGCTGCCGCACCAGATCACGGCCGCGCGCCAGCTCACGCTCGGCGCTGTTCAACTGCGCCTGGTCGCTGGCCAGCTGTGCCCTGGCCTTGGCCAGTGCCGCCTGCTCACTGGCGTCGTCCAGCTGCACCAGTAGCTGGCCCGGCTTCACCATGCTGCCTTCCTGCACCAGGATGCGGCTGATCACGCCATTGGCTTGCGGCCGAACCTCCACCCGCTCCAGCGCGGTGACACTGCCATTGGCAGCGAGCAGCACCGGCTGCTTGTTGGCCACCACCGGCGCCAGCTGCACCACCGTTGGCCGCTTGGCTTTGGTTTGCTCCGAAGCCGGCTGGCTACCCGACTGCCACCACATACCAGCAGCGACTGCCGCCAGCACCACGCTACCAATCACGATCTTCTTGTTCATTTTCTGTCGCTATGCGTCAACAGGATTTTTGATCCTGCTAGCCTAACCAATTCCAGCTGCAAGGGGATGACCAAGTTAATTAATGAGTATGAATAAGATCGACTATCGAGACATTTGACGCCAACAGCGGGCAAAACAAAGGCGGCCCCACTGGGGCCGCCTGCTGTGCTGCGCGACTACCCGCGCAGCTTACTTCTTGTCATCACCCACATGCGGCTTGAGCAGCTTGCCCAGCAGCGGGTTGTCCAGCTTCTTGCCGTCCTTGGCGTTGGAATCCTTGCCGAAGCGGTCCGGCGAGCCGGCCTTGCGCAGGTTCTCGCGCACTTTCACCGCCTCGAAACGATTCAGATCGTAAAAGTTGATCGGCATGGCAGGCTCCTGAATGGCAAAGCGCGGCAGTATGCCGCGCCACCGTGCTGGCTGTCCACCAAAAACTGCCGGCAAAACAGGCAGTTAGTCACAACAGCGTCAAAAAGCGTCAACCGGGGCGGCACTATTCCCGGCATTGTCATGTCGATGTGCTTTGATACAGGGGCATCCCCATAAACAGCAAGGAGCACGACATGAGCCTTTTCGATCAACTGGGTGGCATGCTGGGTGGCGACAACAGCCAGCTGCTGCAAAGCGCGCAAACGCTGCTGAATGACAATGGTGGCATCTCTGGCCTGGTGGAGAAGTTCCAGCAGGGCGGCCTGGGCGACATCGTATCGTCGTGGGTGGGCACCGGCGCCAATCTGCCGATCAGCGCCGAGCAGATCCAGGCGGTACTGGGCAACGAGCAGATTGCCGGCCTGGCCGCCAAGCTGGGGCTGGACAGCAGCCAGCTGTCGCAGCAGGTGGCCGAGCACCTGCCGGGGCTGATCGACCGCCTGACCCCGAATGGCGAAGTGCCGCAAGGCAATGACCTGCTGTCGCAGGGCGCCAGCCTGCTGGGCGGCTTGTTCAAATCCTGAACGGCAGCACGCAGCACGCAAAAAGGCGGCCTTGGCCGCTTTTTTGCTGTCACCCCGTAGCCCGGATAAACCGCAGGCGCATCCGGGGTGGTAACAGTCCCCGGATGCGCTGCGCTTATCCGGGCTACCAATTTGTCCCGGCGCCGGCTTCAGCCACCGCCGCCCAGGTAGTCCACCTTGCCCAACGGCACGCCGTTGTGGCGCAGGATGGCGTAGGCAGTGGTGAGGTGGAAGTAGAAATTGGGCAGTACGAAGAACTGCAGGTAATCCTGGCCGGTGAAGTTCAGCGTCTGGTGGGGAAACTTCAGCACGATGTCGCGGCTTTCGCTGCCTTCGAACTGCGCCGGTTGCAAACCCTGCAGGAACACCACCGTCTTGGCGATGCGCTGCTGCAATTCATCGAAGCTGGTTTCGGTATCCGGAAAGCTGGGGATATCCACCCCGGCCAGGCGCGCGCCACAGCCCTTGGCAGTATCGGTAACGATCTGCACCTGGCGGATAAACGGAAACATGTCCGGCGCCAGCCGGGCCTGCAACAGCACGGCGGCATCGAACTTGCGTGACTCGGCGTTCAGCAGCGCCTTGTTGAGAATGGCGGACAGATTGCCCAGCGCGTGCAGCAGCACCGGCACCGAGGCCTGGTACATGGAAAGCGGCATGATGATAGCCCCGAAGGTGAAGTGAAGCGGCCACGCTGGCCGCAGGAACACTTCACCATAGCCGATACCGGCAGCAAGAAAACCTGCTTGTCCACCGGGCTTCAGTCGGCAGCCGGCTCGCTCTTGCGCTTGCGACCGCGCTTGCCCTGCTGCGCCTGCGCCTGGGCGCGGTACCACGCCTCCAGCGCCTCTTCCGCGTTCATGATGTGTTGCCGCAAAAACGCCGCCGCGCTGATGGCATCCTTCTGGCGGCAGTATTCCAGCAGTTGGGTGTGCTCGTGGTGGGCGCGGTCGTTGAAGCCGGTGAGCAGGATCTGCATGCGGGTGTAGCGGTCGGTGCGGTTGTGCAGCTGTTCGATGATGGCCAGCGTCTGGCCGCGCCCGGCGGCGCGGTACAGCGCCATGTGGAACTGGGCATTGAGAATGCCCCAGGCGCTGATGTCCTTGTCGCGCAGCGCCACCTCGAACCTGGCCAGCAGCGCCTCGGCCTCGGCAATGTCGGCGCTGGTCTGGCGCGGTATCGCCTCCAGCAGCACATCGCACTCCAGCAGCACCCGCACCCGCAGCAGCTCGACGATTTCCGGCAGCGACAGCTGCGACACCACCGCGCCCCTGTTCTCGATGATGTTTACCAAGCCTTCCGCTTCCAGCTGGCGCAAGGCTTCGCGGATCGGCACCCGGCTCATACCCAGCTCGCGCGACAGCGCTTCCTGGCGCAGCTGGCTGCCATCGGCCCACTCCCCAGCCAGGATGCGCTGGCGGATGGCTTCGGTGGCAACAACGGTAAGACTTTGCGGAGTGTCGGCGGCTTGGTTCATGGGGTTCTCTCGAAACGGCGGCGCTACCTTACCACAGCGCACACTGCCTTTTAATCCATCGATCGCCGGGGCGAAAACACCCCGGCGCAGATATTACATACCGATATAGGCAGTTTTTACCGTGGTGTAGAACTCCGCCGCGTAGCGACCCTGCTCGCGCGGGCCGTGGCTGGAGCCTTTGCGGCCGCCGAACGGCACGTGGTAGTCCACCCCGGCGGTAGGCAGGTTCACCATCACCATGCCGGCCTCGCTATGGCGGCGGAAGTGGGTGGCCAGCGCCAGCGACTGGGTGCAGATGCCGGAGGCCAGGCCGAACGGCGTGTCGTTGGCCAGCTGCAGTGCGTGCTCGTAGTCATCGGCACGCAGCACCGCCGCCACCGGGCCGAAGATTTCCTCGCGGCTGATGGCCATTTCCGGTGAGCAGCCGGCAAACAGCGCCGGCGACTGGTAATAACCGGGCGTTGCCAGCTGCAGGCGCTCGCCGCCGCACAGCAGGCTGGCGCCCTGGGCCAGGCCTTTTTCCACATAAGCGAGGTTGCCGGCCAGCTGCGATTCGCTGGCCACCGGGCCGATCTGCGTTTCCGCCGCCAACGCATTGCCCACCCGCAAGGCGGCAGTGCGTTCGGCCAACCTGGCGACGAAGGCATCGTGAATGCCGCTGCACACGATCAGCCGGCTGCTGGCGGTGCAGCGCTGGCCAGTGGAATAGAACGCGCCGTTGATCGCGCATTCCACCGCCTGTTCCAGCTTGGCGTCGTCGGCAATCAGCAGCGGGTTCTTGCCGCCCATTTCCAGCTGCACCTTGATGCCGCGTGCCGCGCAGTCTGCGGCCAACCTTTCGCCGGTAGCCTGCGAACCGGTAAAGCTCAGCGCATCGATACCGGCATCCAGCAACGCCGGGCCCAGTACGCGGCCGCTCCCCATCACCAGGTTGAACACCCCGGCCGGCAGGCCGGCACGCTGCAGAATGTCGGCCAGCGCCCAGGCCGAGCCCGGCACCAGTTCTGCCGGCTTCATCACCACGGTGTTGCCAAAGGCCAGCGCCGGCGCGGCTTTCCAGGCCGGAATGGCGATAGGGAAGTTCCACGGCGTAATCAGCCCCACCACGCCCACCGGCTCACGGCTGATCAGCACTTCCACGCCGGGGCGCACCGAATCCACCATCTCGCCATGCGCGCGCAGCGCTTCGCCGGCAAAGAACTTGAAGATGTGGCCGGCGCGGGTCACCTCGCCGATGGCTTCCGGCAGGGTCTTGCCTTCCTCGCGCGCCAGCAGCGTACCCAGCTCCTGCTTGCGCGCCAGGATTTCGTTGCCGGCGGCGTCCAGAATGTCGGCGCGCTGCTGCGGCGTGGTGCGCGACCAGGCCGGAAAGGCCGCGCGGGCGGCAGCTACAGCCTCGCGCATGTCGTCGGCACTGGCGCTGGCATATTCGCCCACCACGTCATCGAGGTCGGAGGGGTTGCGGTTGATGATGGCCGGCTGCCCGCCGCGCCATTCGCCGTTGATGAGGTTGCAATGCATGGAAACTCCTGCCGAAAAAATAGCCTTCCAGCCGCGGGGGGCGGGCGGGAAGGCAATCGAGTGGTAGATACCGTTTTGGCGGTCAAACCGAGTAAAGCTGCGGCCAACGTTATGAGGCGCCAGACTGCCCTACGGGGAGCGCCGGTCAAAATGGTGTTCGCCAGGTTTTAAGACGGCACTTGAGCCGTTTGACGTTAGCAAACGGTGAATTGCCGGCGCCTGGCGAATGCCTTTTTGGCCGGGGTTTCGCGGACCATTAGGGCGAGCGGGGTAGCCAGGGGGCGGCGGTACGCCCCCTGGCCCGTCCGCCGGGCGGAACCGGCGACTTCAAACAGCATCCGCGTAGCGGATACAAAACCATACGCGGTAGCCGTTGGGCCTCGCTACGCTCGACGCCAACCTACGTGTGCAGGCGGAACGCCCTGCACTATTAAATGGCCGGCAGCTGTGGGCGAGCCGCCAGGCCAGCCTTGATCACCGCGGCCACGCGCTCGCGTTCGGCGCCGGCCAGCGGCAGACGCGGGGCGCGCACATGCTCGGTGCCTACGCCAACCATGGCTTCGCACAGCTTCAGGTTCTGCACCAGCTTCATCGATACATCCAGATGCAGCAGCGGTGCGAACCAGCGGTAGATGGCGCGGGCCTCTTCCAGGCGGCCAGCCTTGGCCAGTTTGTAGATGGCCACGGTCTCTTTCGGGAACGCCACCACCAGGCCGGCAACCCAGCCGTCGGCACCCATCACGATGCTTTCCAGCGCCAGGTCATCCACGCCGCTGAAGATGGCGTAGCGGTTGCCCACCGCGTTGATCACGTTGGTCAGGGTGCGGATGTCGCCGCTGGATTCCTTGATCGCCACGTACTTCGGCTCTTTCGCCATCTCTACGTACATTTCCGGGGTGATGTTCACGCCGTAAGCGATCGGGTTGTTGTAGATCATGATCGGCAGCGGGCTGGCATCGGCCACACGCTGGTAGTGATTGATGGTCTCGCGCTCGTCGGACACGTAGCGCATGGCCGGCAGCAGCATGATGCCGTCGGCGCCGGCGGCGTGCGCGGCCTGGGCCAGCGCGGCTGCGGCGCGGGTGCTGTCTTCGGCCACGGTCAGCAGTACCGGCTTGTTGCCGGCCACTTCCTTGGCAGCCTTCAGGATGGTGATTTTCTCGTCCGCGGTGAGGGTGGAGGCTTCGCCCAGCGAACCACACACGATGATGCCGTCGGCGCCGCATTCCAGCTGCCACTTGATGTGGTTCACGGTGCCGGCGATGTCCAGCGATTCGTCAGCGTTGAACTTGGTGGTTACGGCGGGGAAAACGCCAGTCCAGAGATGTGCCATGGTGTTGCTCCTTCAGGGGGTAGGGTGCAGCGGCTGTGCTGCGGTCCATTCCATGCTAGGGCTTTTTGAATACAAAACTCAACAGTTTTTGCATTCAAAATCCACATCGCAGTGCAGCATGCGCTTATCCAAAATCGACGGTGATTTTTTACAACACCACCAGAAAAGCTTGATTTAACAGCCTTTCAGACACATAAACAGTAGATACAAGAGTGTATGCAACGTGTGGTGTTTTAGCAAAATTGCATCCAATTATTGTATTCAATGCAACAAAATCCTACAGTGAAGCCAACGCAAGCCAAGGAGCACAGCGATGGCAGTAAGCGAATTTGAATGCATTGATGGCCACACCTGCGGCAACCCGGTGCGGCTGGTCACCAAGGGCGCACCGGAGTTGAACGGCAACACCCAGGCCGAGCGCCGGCTGGATTTCCTGGAACGCTACGACTGGATGCGCACCGGCCTGATGTACGAACCGCGCGGCCATGCACAGATGTCCGGCGCCTTCCTCTACCCGCCCACCCGTGACGATTGCGATGTGGCTGTGCTGTACATCGAAACCAGCGGCTGCCTGCCGATGTGCGGCCACGGCACTATCGGCGTGGTCACCATGGCCATCGAGCACGGCATCGTTACGCCGCGCACTCCAGGCGTGCTGAACCTGGACACCCCGGCCGGCAAGGTAGTGGCCGAGTACACGCAGGTTGGCCGCAAGGTGAAATCGGTGAAGCTCACCAATGTGCCGTCCTTCCTGCTGCTGCAGGACGTGGAAGTGGAGATCGCCGCGCTGGGCAAGCTGAAAGTGGACATCGCCTACGGCGGCAACTTCTACCCCATCGTGGAAGCGCAGCAGAACTACCGCGACATGGCCGACTACACCCCGGCACAGCTGGTGGCGATGGGCAATGAAATGCGCGACTACATCAACGCGCACTATGAAATCGTGCATCCGCTGGATGCCAATATCCGTGGCGTGCGCCATGTGCAGTGGACCGGCGCGCCGAAGACGCCAGGCTCGCATGCAGCCAACGCGGTGCTGTACGGCGCGGCGGCACTGGACCGCTCGCCATGCGGCACCGGCACCTCGGCACGGCTGGCGCAGCGCTACGGCCGCGGCCTGATGAAGAAGGGCGATGTGCTGGTGCACGAGAGCATCATCGGCAGCCAGTTCACCGGCACCATCGAGGCGGAAACCGAAGTTGCCGGCATCCCGGCCATCATCCCCGGCGTGGCTGGCTGGGCGATCACCACCGGCTACAACCGCATCCTGCTGGACGATGCCGATCCGTATGTACACGGCTTCGTGGTGGGTTGATGGAAGCCATCGCTAAGCCTGCTGCGCGGGCCGATTGCTGCGTTGCGCGGTGCTCGCTCCCTCGCTGTACCACTCGTACTACCTCGGTCGCTGCGCTCCGGGCGCCTTGCACTCGGCCCGCTCGCGACGGCTTTTCGAGGCTTCCATGCCATGACAATGAATAAACACGTAATCGTGGTCGGTGCCGGCGTGGTGGGCATCGCCACCGCGCTGCAGCTGCGGCTGGCCGGCTGCCGCGTCACCCTGCTGGACCGCGGCGAGCCGGCAATGGAAACCAGCTACGGCAATGCCGGCGCCTTTGCGGTAAGCGACATCATTCCGCTGGCCGAACCGGGCGTGCTGCGCAAGGTACCGGGCTGGATGTTCGACCCGCTGGGGCCGCTGGCACTGCGCTGGCGCTACCTGCCCAGCCTCACGCCATGGCTGCTGCGCTTTCTGGCCGCCAGCCGCCCGCGCAAGGTGGCCGAGCTGACCAAGCAGCTGAACGCGCTGCTGTCACGGGTGAACGCCGACTACGCGCCGCTGATCACCCGCGCCGGGCTGGAGCCCATGTGGCGCCGCCACGGCAACCTCACCCTGTATCGCAGCGAGGCGGAATTCCGCGCCGCCGAAGCCGCCTGGAACACCAAGCGCGCCCATGGCGTGGCGTGGCGCAAGCTGGATCGCGCCGCGCTGGCCGCCACCGCGCCGCAAGTGAGTGACGAATGGCAGGTGGCGGTGGAAGTGCCGCAGTGGTCGCACGTGGACGACCCGTACACCTTCAGCCGTGGCCTGTTCGATGCCTTCATCCGCGAGGGTGGCAGCTTCATCCAGGACGAGGTGCTGGCCACCGCCAGCGAAGCTGGCCACATCGTCGGCGTGGACACCGAAAACAGCGGCCGGCGGGCTGCCGACTGCGTGGTGATTGCCTGCGGCGTGTGGAGCGACCGCTTCAGCCAGCAGCATCGCTGCCGCATACCGCTGGAAAGCGAGCGCGGCTACCACGTCACTCTGCCGCATGCCGGCGTGGCGCTGCATCACTTCATCCAGTGCGCCAGCGAAAGCTTCGTGATTCTGCCGATGGCGAATGGCGGCCTGCGCCTGGCCGGCACCGTGGAGCTGGCCCATCGCGACGCGGCGCCGAACTGGGAGCGTGCCCACATCCTGCTGGACAAGGCGCGGCGCATCGTCGGCGATTTCGACACCCGCGACATGACGGTATGGATGGGCAACCGCCCGTCGGTGCCGGACACCCTGCCGGTGATCGGCCCGGCGCCGGATACCGCCGGCCTGTATTTCGCCACCGGCCACGGCCACCTGGGCCTGACGCTGGCAGCCACCACCGGCGCGCTGCTGGCAGAACAGATCTGTGCGCTGGCGCCCAGCATGGATACCACGGCTTATCGGCCGGACCGTTTTTGAAGCATTTCCCGGTGCATGTCGTACCGGGGGTTTTACCCGCACGCGGCAACAAGACCGCAATACAACTCTTGGGCAACAAACAGCCGCCCTGCGGCCAACCTTCCCTGTAGTGAACACAAAGGAGAAACAATATGAAAGCTTCCATCGCACCGCGCGCGCTGCACCTGGTTCTGGCCCTGGGCGGCATGATGGCCCCATTCGCCATCAGCGCGGCACAGGCCGATACCGTGGTGAAACTCGGCTTTTCCTCGCCGCTGTCCGGCCCGCAGGCGCACTACGGCAAGGACAATGAAAACGCCACCCGGCTGGCAATCGACGACCTGAACGCCAAGCCGATCACCATCGGCGGCCAGAAAGTGAAGTTCGAACTGGTGTCCGAGGACGACCAGGCCGACCCGCGCGTTGGCACCCAGGTGGCACAGCGGCTGGTGGATGCCGGCGTGAAGGCAGTAATCGGCCACTTCAACTCCGGCGTGTCCATCCCCGCTTCGCGCATCTACTCCGATGCCGGCATTCCGCAGCTGTCGGTATCCACCAACCCCGCCTACACCACCGCCGGCTACAAGACCACCTTCCGCCTGGTAGGTAGCGACAGCCAGGTGGGCGGCGCGCTGGGCCGCTATGCGGTAATGCAGCTGAAGGCACAGCGCATCGCCGTCATCGACGACCGCTCCGCCTACGGCCAGGGCATTGCCGACGAATTCATCAAGTCGCTGCAAAGCATGGGCAAAAAGCCGATCAAGCGCGAATACACCAATGACAAGGCCACCGACTTCACCGCCATCCTCACCGCGCTGAAGGCGCAGAACCCGGACGTGGTGTTCTACGGCGGCGCCGATGCGCAGGCCGCACCGATGGCACGCCAGATGAAGCGCCTGGGCATCAACGCCAAGCTGATGGGCGGCGACATGCTGAGCACCCCCACCTTCATCAAGCTGGCCGGCGCCGATGCTGGCGGCCACTTCTCGGCAGTGCCGGGTGGCGAGCTGGGCTCGCGCCCGGCCGGCAAGGACTTCGAAACCCGCTACAAGGCACGCTTCAAGCAGGACGTGGTACTGCTTGGGCCGCAGTTCTACGACGGCGTAATGATCGTGGCCGATGCCATGAAGCGCGCCAACTCCACCGAGCCGGCCAAGTTCCTGCCCTTCATCGCCAAGACCGGCTACAAGGGCGTAACCGCCGACTTCAACTTCGATGGCAGCGGCAACCTGAAAAACGCGCCGGTGACCATCTCCGCAGTGGAAGGCAATGACTGGAAGGTGAAGACCGTCGTGCAGTAAAAGCGTGCTCACGATCTTGCGCGCCAAGGCGAACCACGGCGGAGGCGGCGCTGACATCAGGTCAGGGCGCCGTCCGCAGCGGTTTCCATAGCGTATGGCCGAGGCGCAGCAGATCGTGAGCAGGCCCGTAGGGCACCTCGAAAAACCCGGATCTCCTATCGAGATAATGCGGCGAGACAAGGCGCGAACGAAAAATCTCAATACAGCATGTGCTTGATATGTAAGGAGATATTTTTCGTGAGCAAGGCAGTGTCGCGACGAAAGCGGGAGTTTTTCGAGGCGCCCGGTAGTACTCCTGGTCGGTTTGTAGTCGCACTTGGGGCCGGCACTCGCCGGCCACTTTTTTGTCGGGTGGGCATACCCACCAGCGCAACCTTGCCGATGGGCGTGGCCCAGGGCCTTTGCCCACCCTTCCCTCGTCGCGTACCCACGATACCGTGAAGCGCCTTTTTACTGGAAGCACCATGCCCTACCCCACCACCCGCGGCGCCAGCGCCACCACCCAGCAGGAGCAACACGCATGAACTGGCAGACCCGCAGCTTCGACACCATCGAAATGCATACCGGCGGCGAGCCGGTGCGCATCATCCCCGGCCTGATCGACGACATCCACGGCGCCGACATCCTGGCCAAGCGCCGCGACATGCGCGAGCGGCTGGACGGCGTACGCAAACTGCTGATGTTCGAGCCGCGAGGCCACTACGACATGTATGGCGCGGTGCTGGTGCGCCCCAGCCTGCCCGGCGCCGACCTCGCCGTACTGTTCATCCACAACGAGGGCTACAGCACCATGTGTGGCCACGCGGTGATCGCGCTGGCGCGCTATGCGGTGGATCAGGGCCTGGTGGCGCGCACCGCGCCGCTGACGCGGGTGGGCATCGAATGCCCGTGCGGCCTGGTTACCGCCTGGCTGGCGGAAGACGGCAGCGTCAGCTTCGACAGCGTGCCAGCCTTCGCCTTTGCGCTGGATCACGAGCTGGACGTGCCGGGGGTTGGCCGCATCCGCGTCGACATCGGCTACGGCGGCGCCTTCTACGCCGTTGCCCCGGCGGCGAAACTTGGCGTATCGCTGGACGGCCGCCTGCGCGACATCGTGGACGCCGCCACCACGCTGAGCGAGGCAGTACGCCGCAGCATCAGCGTGCGCCACCCCGAAGCCGAGGACCTGGGCTTTCTGTACGGCAGCATCCTCACCGACGGCAAGGAACACGCCGCCGACGGCCCCAGCCGCAATGTGTGCGTATTCGCCGACGCCGAAGTGGACCGCAGCCCCACCGGGTCCGGCGTCACCACCCGCATGGCGCTACGCCACGCCCACGGCCTGGTGGCTGCGGGAGAAAGCTGCAAGTTCGAGAGCATCACCGGCGCCCGCTTTAGCGCCAGCGTGAACGGCCCGGCCAGCCTGCCCGGCCACGATGCGGTAACCATCCGCGTAAGCGGCCGCGCCTACTACAGCGGCAAAGCCAGCTGGACACTGGAAGCGGACGACGCAATCGGACGGGGGTTTTTGTTGCGCTGAGCCCGCCCTACCTGCTAACCAGCAACCGTAGCCCGGATAAGCCGCAGGCGCATCCGGGGACAAGATGCAGGCACATCCGGCTTGCTCGGCGCATCCCCGGATGCGCTGCGCTTATCCGGGCTACGGACACAACAAAAAACCGGCCCGCAGGCCGGTTCGATTACCGCAAAAAAATACACCTCAACCGCGCGCCAGCGCCGCCTGGGTGATGGTGGACAGCGTGGCGCGGGTGCTGATGATTTCCGGCGGCAGGCGGATTTCCAGCAGCGTGCCATTCGGGCGCGCCAGTGCGCGTTCCAGCGCGGCGTCGAACTCGTCATTGCTGGCGATGCGCTCGGCGGCGTAGCCGTAGGCGCCGGCCAGCTGGCAGAAGTCCGGGTTGCCAAGCTGGGTGCCGCTGATGCGGTTGGGGTACTCGCGCTCCTGGTGCATGCGGATGGTGCCGTACACGCCGTTGTTGAGCAGCAGGATGATGGATTTGCCGCCGTGCTGCAGCGCGGTGGCCAGTTCCTGGCCGTTCATCAGGAAATCGCCGTCGCCGGCGATGGTGAAGGCAGTGCGGCCGGTGGCGAGGTTGGCCGCAATGCCGGCCGGCACGCCGTAGCCCATGGCGCCGTTGGTGGGCGCCAGCTGGGTTTTGTGGCCTTTCGCCACACCGTGGTACTGGAAGTAGCGGTGGATCCAGCTGGCAAAGTTGCCGGCGCCGTTGGTGATGACCGCATCGCCCGGTAGCTGGCGCTGCAGACTGGCGATGACGCGCGGCAGGTCGATGTCGCCGCTGATGCCTTCACTCAGCCCGGCCAGGCGTTGCGGCACCAGGTTGGCGCGGTAGTCGGCGTTCAGCTGCTGGCTCCAGGCCTGCCAGCGCGGTGCGGCTGCCGGCGCCGGCAGCGCGGCCAGTGCCTGCGCGGCGGCGTTGACGCCGGACTGGATCGCCACGTCGGCCTGATACACGCGATCCAGCTCATCGCCCTGCGGCAGGATGTGCACCAGCTGCTGCTGGCTGCGCGGCGCCTGCAGCAGGGTGTAGCCGCCAGTGGTCATTTCGCCGAGGCGGGCGCCGATGGCGATGATCAGGTCGCTGTTGCGGATGTTGGCCGCAAGCTGAGGGTTGATGCCGATGCCGACGTCGCCGGCATACAGCGGGTGATGGTTGTCGAAGGTGTCCTGGAAGCGGAAGGCATTGCCCACCGGCAGCTGCCAGCGCTCGGCAAAGGCTTGCAGCGCGGCGGCGCCTTCGGCATCCCAGCCACTGCCGCCAGCAATGATCAGCGGGCGTTCAGCCTTTTCCAACAGTCGCTGCAGCGCGGCGATGCCAGCCGGGTCCGGGTACGGTGTTACCGCTTCCACCCGCGGCAGCGGCTGCAGGCTGTCGGCCACCGGCTGCACCAGCATGTCTTCCGGCAACACCAGCACCACCGGGCCGGGACGGCCGTTCATGGCGGTGGCGAAGGCGCGGCTGATGTATTCCGGGATGCGGTTGGCGTCGTCGATGCGCTCCACGCGCTTGGCCATGCCCTTGGTGGACGGGCCGAAGTACACGCTGTAGTCCATTTCCTGGAACGCTTCGCGGTCGCGGCAATCGCTGCCCACGTCGCCCACCAGCAGCACCATGGGGGTGGAATCCTGGAACGCGGTGTGCACGCCGATGCTGGCGTTGGTGGCGCCGGGGCCGCGCGTTACCAGGCACACGCCGGGGCGGCGCGTGAGCTTGCCGTGCGCCTCGGCCATGAAGGCGGCGCCGCCTTCGTTACGGCAGGCCACGAAGCGGATCTGCTCGCGGCTGCGATAGAAGCCGTCCAGCACCGCCAGGTAGCTTTCGCCCGGCACGCCAAAGGCGATGTCCACACCCTGTGCCACCAGGCACTCCACCAGCAGATGCCCTGCCAACTTGCTGTTCATGCATTACCCCCTTGTCGGTGGTGATTGGTCATCACGCGGCCAACCTTAGTAGCCACGCGTCGGGCGATTCGAAAATTTTCGAGGCACCCGCCTGGCAAGCCGGCTTGGCCTGCCGCAAAACAGTCACGGCCGGTGGCGAAGAGCCACCGGCAAAATGCAGTACAACGGCGCTGGCAGAGCCTGATGTCAGGCAGCCGGCGTCAAAGCCTTCAACAACGCGCTGGCCGGATGCGGCAAGGCCACGTCGTCCATTAGCGCCACCTGGCAGCGGCAGGAGTAGCCGGTAGCCAGCAGCGGGCTGTCGTCACGCTGGCCGGCCACGATGCCCTGCCAGCTCTGGCGATAGATGGTTTCCGACAGCGCGCGCTTGTCGGCCTCGTGGCCGAAAGTGCCGGCCATGCCGCAGCAGCCGCTGGCACGGGTGGCGAGGTTCAGGCCGCAGGCGGCGAACACTTTTTGCCAATCGCCCACCGCCGCCGGGGCGTTGGTTTTCTCGGTACAGTGCGGCAGCAGGGTGAAGCTTGCGCGCCCAATATCACCCTGGCTGGCCCGCGCGTCTGCCGGCAGCTCGGCCAGTCGGCTGGCCAGCCATTCCTGCAGCAGTTGCACCTTCGGCAGCTCGCCCATCCCCGCCAGCTTGGCGTATTCGCTGCGGTAGGTCAGCGTCATCGATGGGTCGATACCCACCAGCGGCAGGCCGCTGGCCGCCAGCTGTTGCAGGCTGGCCACGTTGGCCGCAGCCACTTTTTCGAAGCGGGCGAGGAAGCCATGCACGTGCAGCGGTTTGCCATTGGCGCGGAACGGCGCCAGCAGCGGCACGAAACCCAGCCGTTGCAGCAGCGCGAACACGTCCAGCACCAGCGGGGTTTCGAAGTAGCTGGTAAACGCGTCCTGCACCACGATCACCGCGCGGGCGCGATCCGCCGTCGGCAGCGCAGCCAGCGCCTGCGGGCTGGCCACGGCCACGCCGCGGCGTGCCAGCTCGGCCTGCAGGTTGATACCGGACAGCAACGGGCTTTCCACCAGGTTAAGCCGGCGCATCAGCATGCGGCCAACCCTGCTGCCGATCACGCCGTTGTATAGCCACGGCAGGCGTGCTGCCAGCGGCAGCGTATGTTCCAGCCCGCCGATCAGGTAGTCCTTGAGCGGGCGCAAGTAACGGCCGTAGTACAGCTCCAGGAACTTGGCGCGGAAGCTCGGCACGTCCACTTTCACCGGGCACTGGCCAACGCAGGACTTGCACGCCAGGCAGCCGTCCATCGCCTCTTTCACCTCGTGCGAGAAGTCGGCGGCGCCACGGCGCTTGCCCAGGGTGTTGGCGATGCGTGCCGGCAGGCCGGCGACAAAGCCGCGCGCGCGCAGCGCGCGGCTGGCGCTCACCGGGTCGCTACCCTGCGCGGCCAGCTGCCGCAGCCATTCGCGCAGCAGCGAGGCGCGGCCTTTCGGCGAATGGCGGCGCTCGCGGGTGCCCTTCCACGACGGGCACATGGCGTCGTCCGGGTCGAAGTTGTAGCAGGCGCCGTTGCCGTTGCAGTGCAGCGCCTCGTCGTAGTGCTGGCGCACGGCAATGGGGATGGTGCGGTCCAGCTGGCCACGGGTGGTAACACCGTCCACCTTCCACAGCCCGTCCGGCGTCGGCGCGGCGATCTTGCCGGGGTTGAGCTGGTTGTACGGGTCGAACGCCGCCTTGATCTGCTGCAGCCGCGGGTACAGCGGGCCGAAGAAGGCCGGCGCGTACTCCGAGCGCACGCCCTTGCCGTGCTCGCCCCACAGCAGGCCGTGGTATTTCTGCGTGAGTGCCACCACACCATCGGTGATGCTGCGCACCAGGCCTTCCTGCGCCGGGTCTTTCATGTCGATGGCCGGGCGCACGTGCAGCACGCCGGCATCCACATGGCCGAACATGCCGTAACTCACGCCGTGGCTGTCCAGCAGCGCGCGGAATTCGGCGATGTAATCGGCCAGGTGTTCCGGCGGTACCGCGGTGTCTTCCACGAAGGGAATCGGCCGCCGGCTGTCGTTGACGTTGCCAAGCAGGCCCACCGATTTCTTGCGCATGCCCCAGATGCGGCCAACCGCGGCGCCGCGCGCCACGGTGTGACCCTGACGGCCATGGCTATTGCCTTCACTGTCCAGCTGCGCGCCGATGGCGGCCAGCGTGGCCTCCAGCGCGGCATCGCTGTCGGCGAGGAATTCCACCAGGTTGATGCCCTGCGCCGGGGTGGCGTCGTCGGGGAAGAACTCGCGCACGCCGTGCCACACGATGTCCTGCCGCGCCAGGTTCAGCACCTTGGAGTCCACCGTTTCGATGGACGCGGCCCCCAGCTGCATCAGCGCCGGCGCGTCGCGCAGCGCGGCGTCGAAGCTGGCGTAGCGCACGTTCACCAGCGCGCTGGCGCGCGGCATCGGCAACACGTTCAGCTTGGCCTCGACGATGAAGCCCAGCGTGCCTTCCGAGCCGCACAGGATGTTGTTGAGGTTGAAGCGGCCGGCGTCGTCGCGGATGTGCGCCAGGTCGTAGCCGGTAAGGCAGCGGTTGAGCTTGGGAAACTTCTCGGCGATCAGCGCCGCGTCGTCGCGCTGGATGTCGTCCAGCAGGCGGTGCACCGCGCCGACGCGGTCGTCACGGCCGCTGATGGCGGCGAACTCGGCCTCGGGGAGCGGCGCGGAGTGCCACAGCGTGCCGTCCAGCAGCACGGTGTCCAGTTCCAGAACGTGGTCGCGGGTCTTGCCGTACAGGCAGGAGCCCTGGCCGCTGGCGTCGGTGTTGATCATGCCGCCGATGGTGGCACGATTGGAGGTGGACAGCTCCGGCGCGAAGAACAGCCCGTGCGCCTTCAGCGCGGCATTGAGCTGGTCTTTCACCACGCCGCCCTGTACCCGCACCCAGCGCTCTTCGGCGTTGATTTCCAGGATGCGGTTCATGTGGCGCGAGATGTCCACGATCACGCCGTGACCCAGCGACTGGCCGTTGGTGCCGGTGCCGCCGCCACGGGCGTTCAGGCTCAGGCCCTGGAAACGCGGCTCGCCGGCCAGGCGGGCAATGCGGATCACGTCGTCGTTATCGCGCGGGAACACCACCAGCTGCGGCAGCACCTGGTAGATGGAGTTGTCGGTGGAGAGTACGGTCCGGTCGGCATAAGCGTGGCTGATCTCGCCGGCAAAGCCGCGCACGGCCAGTTCGGCCGCGAAGTCGAGGTACAGCGCATCGCCTGGTGGGTGGGAATGCAGACGGGGAATCATGTGTGTTCAGGCCTTAGGTTGGCCGCAAGCGCGGGTGAAAAAATGGCTCGCACCGGGGTGCGAGCCTAAGCAGGCGACCTTGCTCAAGAGCAAATAGGCGCCCCCCACGATTTTTAGCCCTGCGCTTAGCAGGCGGCTTCTGCAGAAGTCATCTTGAAAATGCCCTGCGCATTGGAGCTGTCGAAGCGCAGATCCAGCTTGTTGTTGCCCGCTTCGTCGGTGTAACGGTCGCGGGTGATGAATTCGTAGAACGAGCCCGGCACGATGCGGCTTACGCGCTGGCCATCGGCGTCGATGAATTCGCGCTCCACCTGCGCTGCCTTGAACGCGGTCTGGCGTACGCGGCCGCTGGCGGACACTTCCACCTTGTCCTTGATCGGCTGGCCCTTGGCGCGCAACTCGTCGGCAGTGGCGAATACGTCCGGCACATGGTCGGTGGCGTGGTTGAAAGCATTGCCCTCGGTGGAGATCCACGCCATTTCGGCGGATTCCTGCAGCAGGGTGTGGTAGTCGGCCAGTGCCGGGGTGGCGTGCTGCACATCGAAGCAGCCTACCAGCTTGGGCAGCAGGCTGGCGGCGTCGGCAAACGGCAGTTCGCGGTTGTCGGACAGCGTGGCCAGCAGTGCCTTGTCTTCGGCGGACAGCGGGTCGCGCGAGGTGGATACCACCTTGTTCACGGCAGCCTGGAAGGCCGGCGAGAACTGGTCCACGTGCAGTTCGGACACGAAGAACTGCGCAACCTGTTCCGGTGCATCCTGGTGGCAGTAGGCGCGGCCGGTCATCTTCAGGCGCGGCAGCGGGTACACGTCGGCCACGGCAAAGCCCAGCGGCTCCAGCACGCGTTTGAATGCCAGCTCGCCCTGCGGCAGCTCGCCGGTGTTGGCCGCAGCCACGGTGCGCAGCGCGCCGTGGTCGAACACCACCTGGCCACCTGCGGCCAGCTTGTCTGCCACGTAGCGCTTGCCTTCCGGCACCGCTTCCAGGTTCTTCGCAAACAGCAGCATGTTCATGGCCTGTGCCAGCACCAGGCGCGATACGGTGGCACCAGCCTGTTCGGCCAGCAGCACGTCTTCCACCTTGATCATGGTGAACAGGTCGGCGGCAGTTTGTTCACCGGCTACCTGTACCAGCAGTTTGTTCAGTTGGCTGCCGGCGATACTGGCGTGAGCTTGTGTCATTTGCGAATACCTTTTCCGTGGTGTGTGTTTGCATGCCATCGCGTCGTCATCTTGGCGACGGCTTGGTATGTGGCAAAGTTTCCAGCCTTTCCGCCAGTGGCTCAAGCGATGTATTCTGCTTACTTCATTCCGGAAACTCATGAACTATCATGCGCCGCACCCTGCCCTCGCTGATGGCCCTGCAGTGCTTTGAAGCTGCCGTGCGCCACCTGAGCTTTACCCGTGCCGCCGAGGAGCTGAACCTGACGCAAAGCGCGGTCAGCCGGCAGATTCGCGGGCTGGAAGACTTCATCGGCCGCCCGCTGTTCGAGCGCGTAAAGCAGCGGCTGGTACTCACCGTGGCCGGCGAAGCCTACGCCGCGGCGATACAGGACGTGCTGGACCGCGCCGAGGCCGCCACGCTGCAGCTGATGGCCTATCGCGGCGAAGGCGGCGTGCTCACCGTGGCCATGCTGCCTACCTTCGGCTCGCGCTGGCTGGTGCCGCGGCTGGTGGATTTCAGCGCGCGCTACCCGGATATCCAGCTCAATCTGGTTACCCAGGTGCGGCCGTTCGATTTCGACAAGGTGGAGGCAGACGTGGCAATCCACTTCGGCCCGGCGCTGTGGCCGGGCGCCATCTGCCACCGGCTGATGGGCGAGGACATCGTGCCGGTGTGCGCCCCCGGCCTGCTGCAAAAACCGCTTGCCGACGTGCGCGAGCTGCTGGACCACACCCTGCTGCAGCACACCACCAGGCCGCAGGCGTGGAACGACTGGCTGTCCGCCGCCGGGCTGCAGGACATGGACGCGCACCAGGCCAGCCTGCTGAGCGGGCCCCGCTTCGAACACTTCTTCATGGTGATCCAGGCCGCGGTAGCCGGCCTCGGCATCGCGGTGCTGCCGCAGTTCCTGGTGGCGGAAGAACTGGCCAGCGGCCGGTTGGTGCTGGCGCTAGACAAGCCGGTGCGCAGCCAGCACGCCTACTATCTGGTACACCCGGCCACCCGCACCGATGTCTACAAGGTGCGCGTGTTCCGCGAATGGCTGCTGGCGCAGGCGGCGCTGGAGGAGGCGTGAGATGTAGGGTGGGGATTTCGTAGCCCGGATAAGCGCAGCGCATCCGGGGATCACATCGCCAAACCTGGCCCCGGATGCGCCGGCGGCTTATCCGGGCTACCGGGGGCACATTGGCAGAGGCACAAGCGCTGGGCGATCCACCAACATGCGGCCAGCGCCCCGCAGGGCCATCAATGCATGAAGGTCAGAAAGCTCCACGCCACGATGATGTTCGCCATCAGCGCAAAACCTACGGTGAAACCGATGCCGGACAACAACACCCAGGCGCGGAACAGCTGTTCCCAGTCCGGCACCTGTGCCGCCAGCTCCTTGGCCAGCTGGTGACTGGCCAGCAACAAGGCGCACAGGATCGCCCACTTCAGCAGATAGCCCGGCAGGTATTTGCGCTGCTCGCGGTTGTAACGGTAGTTCTGCTCGCGCAGCAAGGCGTCACCGTGGCTAACGTCGCGAAACAGCCAGTAGGGAATGAAGTAGAAGTACAGCAGCTGCAGCAATCCGGGCTCGCGCGTGGTGGGCATGATGGTGTCTCCTGCTGGTGCCAGCACGGCTGGCGCCGCCTTGCCGGCTAGCCGCCTGTTGCCGCGGCCACCTTGTCCACACTATAGACACCACCATTCGCTACCGGCGGCGGCATGCGCCCCAATGCTTACTTGCCACCCTGCTGCGACAAAAAGATCGACGCCAGCACCAGCAGCGCCAGCGCAGGCGTCAGAACACTGCTTATCCGATACAGAACGAGCGCGAGTTTCGCATCACCCTGCCCCTGTGCGACTTCCGCCTGCAGGAACGCCACTATCTGCCGCCGGCTGGAAAACGTCGTCATCTGGCGCCATGGCCTGCCCAGCCGTCGCACCACTTTCATGAAGCAGATGAGGTAACAAATATTCAGGGCAAATACCGAGAAAAACGCGGTCGGGACAAGGTCCTGCATGGGGTCATTCCTTTGTTGTCATGCTTTCTGGCTGTTGACAGCCCCGCCACTCAACGCAGCTGCAGCACCATCTCGTGCCAGGCATGGCCGCCATAGGCGGATTCGGACGGCTGCACATAGCCAAAGCCGAAGCGCTCATACAGCGCGATGTGCTGCTCCCGGCACACCAGCAGAATGCTGTGCTTGCCCAGCCGGCGCATGCGCAGGATGAAGTTGTGCAGCAGGATCGCCGCCAGGCCCTGACCCTGGAAATCCGGGTGCACCACCACCGACATGATCACCACGTGCCGCCCGTCCGGGTGGTGGCCCACCAGTTCCTTGAACGCCGTATCCGACAGCTCCACCTGATCGGCGCAGCCGGAATTGATGAAGCCGGCGATGCGGCCATCGATCTCCAGCAGCATGAAACCTTCCGGGTACTGGCGGATGCGCAGCGCGATCTTCTCCAGCGTGGCGGCCTCGTCGCCTTCGTAGGCGCTGGTTTCGATGACATAGCAGGCGTCGGCATCGGCGGGGGTCGGGCAACGCAGGGTGTAGTGCGGTAGCAGCATGGTGGTTATCGATCGGCAGGCAAAGACGGCAGCATAGCGGGTGGCGGGTGGCTGCGGTAGGGAGCCGGCGGTAGGGCGGATGCCCAAAGGGCGATCCGCCGGGATGCAGGGATGCCTGCAAGCTTGGCCACATGGTGGCGGAACGCCCGGTGCCACCGGGCTTCCGCCCTAGCGCACGCAGGTTGGCGTCGAGCGTAGCGAGGCCCAACAGCCCCCACGTATGGTGTTGTCTCCGCTACGCGGATGATGATTGAAGTCGCCGGTTCCGCCCGGCGGACGGGCGCAGCACAAGGTTGGCCGCATGTTTTGTCAGCTTGGTTGCCAGCACGGTACATACCACGAAAAAAGGCCCGCACGCAGCGGGCCCAAGCAGGAGCAACGAAAACAATCAGTGCATCAGAACGTCATGCCCGGGGACAGCTGGGCCGGCAGCGCCAGGCTGCCCGCTTCTACCGAGGCCATCGGGTAGGCGCAGTAGTCGGCGGCGTAGTAGGCACCCGGGCGGTGGTTGCCGGACAGGCCGGTGCCACCGAACGGAGCGGCGGAGGAGGCGCCGTTGGTCGGCTTATTCCAGTTCACCACACCAGCGCGGATGTCCTGATTGAAGCGCTGCCACAGTGCCTCGTCGTCGGCCAGCAGCGCGGCGGACAGGCCGTACTGGGTGTTGTTGGCGATCTGCATGGCTTCGTCGAAGTCGTGGTAACGGATGATCTGGCTCAGCGGGCCGAAGTATTCCTCGTCCGGCAGCTGGGCGGCGATGTCGGTTACGTCCACGATGGCCGGGGTAACGAAGGCCTTGCCGTCTTCCAGCTGGCGCATGGCCAGGATGGACTTGGCGCCCATGGCCAGCAGCTTGTCCTGTGCGGCCAACATGCCCTGCGCGGCCTTCAGCGACACCATGGCGCCCATGAACGGCTGCTGTTCGGCATCGTATTCGCCGATGGTGAGCTTGGCGGCCACTTCGGCAAAGCGGGCGATGAAGCGGTCGCCGAACTCGCCGTGCGGCACCAGCAGGCGGCGCGCGCAGGTGCAGCGCTGGCCTGCGGACAGGAAGGACGACTGGATGGCGTGGTGCACGGCGCCGTCCAGGTTATCCACCTCAGCCACCAGCATCGGGTTGTTGCCACCCATTTCCAGCGCCAGCATGAAGCCCGGGCGACCAGCAAACTGCTTGTGCAGCGCCACGCCAGTGGCAGAGCTGCCGGTGAACAGCAGGCCATCCAGCTGCGGGTGCTGCGCCAAGGCGATACCGGTGTCGCGCTCGCCCTGCAGCAGATTGATCACACCAGCCGGCGCGCCGGCCTTTTCCCACAGCTTGATGGTGAGCTCGGCTACCAGCGGAGTGAGTTCGGACGGCTTGAACAGGATGGTGTTGCCGGCGATCAGCGCCGGCACGATGTGGCCGTTCGGCAGGTGGCCGGGGAAGTTGTACGGACCGTACACCGCCATCACGCCGTGCGGGCGGTGGCGCAACACGGTAGTGTCGCCAGCCAGTTCGCCGCGCTTTTCACCGGTACGTTCCTGGTAGGAGCGGATGGAGATGTCGATCTTGCCCACCATCGCCGCCACTTCCTGGCGCGATTCCCACAGCGGCTTGCCGGTTTCCACGCCGATGGCGCGGGCCATGTCTTCCTTGTGCTCGCCCAGCACTTCGGCAAAGCGGCGTACCAGCGCAATGCGCTCGTCCAGCGAGCGGCGGCGCCAGTCGTCAAAGGCGCGGCGCGCGGCAGCGAAGGCCGCGTCGATGTCGGCAGCGGAGGCCGAGTGACCTTCCCATACCGGCTGGCCGTTGGCCGGGTTGAGCGATACGAAGGATGCGCCGCGACCGGTGGTCCAGGCGCCGTCGATGAACAGTTGGCTCATGATTATTTTCCTGTCTGGTCACCCCGAAAACCGCAGTTTTTCGAGGCACCCGTTTGTAAGCCGGCAGCGCTGGCTGCCGGCAAAAGTCTTGGGTTATTTGGCCGGGTTCTGCAGCATCACGCGTACGCGGTCGCCGGCTTTCACCTGCAGCGCGCGCGCCTGTTCGGCGGTGAGATGCACTACGCCGTCCACCACGTTGGCCGCAGCCAGAATCACGCGGAAGTCAGCCAGCTCGCCGTTGGCCACCAGCTGGCGCGGCGCGTCGGCGGCAGCTTCAGCCACGATTTCCACCTGGCACAGGCCGCTGTCGCGCATCACGCGCAGGTCGTCGATGCGCGCTTCCAGCACCGGGCCGCCTTCGAAGATGTCCACGTGCTGTTCCAGGCGCAGGCCTTCCACTTCCAGCAGCCGGCGTGCCGGCTCGGTTTCCTTGTGTACCTTGCCAATGCAGTCGCGGGCGTCCTGCGGCAGGAAGTCGATGTACACCGGGTAGCGCGGCATCAGCTCGGCCAGGAAGGATTTCTTGCCCAGCGCCACCAGGCGGTCGGCCTCGTGGAAGTCGATGCGGTAGAAGTGCGCGCCCAGCGCCTTCCAGAACGGCGATTCGCCGTTGTCGTCGAAGTAGCCGCGCATTTCGGCGCAGATGCGCTCGGCAAAGCGTTCGCGGAACTGGCCGATGAACATGAAGCGCGCCTTGGACAGCAGCGAGCCGTTGCCATTGACGCGGTAGTCCGGGTCGAGGAACAGCGTGCACAGCTCGGAGTAGCCGGTAAGGCCGTGCGACATGTGCAGCTTGTCCATGCGCGTCCACAGCCCCAGCTCGCGGCTGGCGTGCACGAAGGTATCCATGCGGTAGGTCCAGAACGCCTGGTCCAGGCCCACGGCTACTTCAATACCGCACACCCCCACCACCTTGCCGCTGGTGGTGTCTTCCAGCACGAACAGATAACCCTGCTCCGGCAGCTCGGCGCTACCGGCGATGGTGCGCTGCACGCGCTGCAGCCGCGCGCCCTGCGCATCCGGGTCGGGTTTCAGGGTGGTGAGGCCGGGGCCAGCCTTGTGTCCCAGTTGTACCAGCGCGTCTACGTCATCCGGCCGGCTCATACGCAATACGAACATCAGCGGGCCCCTTCGCTATTCAGCGGGACGCAACGCACGGCGTCGCCATCCACTATTTCCAGTGCATCCGCCACTTCCGGCGGCAGTACCACTTCGTCGCCCATCAGCGGCGGCAGGTCCACCAGCAGGCAGCGGAAGTCGGCGGTCAGCGTATTGCTGACCAGGTGCGGCACGGTGTCGCCGCTCACTTCGCCACGGCGGGCGGTGTGCAGGCGGCTGTAGCGTACCGAGCGGCAGACATCCAGCTGGGCGGTAAGCACCGGACCGGCGTCGAACAGGTCGACAAAATGATCCGGCTCCAGGCCTTCGGCCAGGTGGCAGCGGTAGTTGGTGCGCGCACCGGCGTGCGGCTCGCCCATCACCCGCTGTGCTTCTTCGGCAATCAGCGGCACGTACAGCGGGTCCACCTGCATCATTTCGGCGATGAAGGTGCGGCTGCGGCCACCGGAGGCCATTTCCATCTCGGCAAAGTCGCGACGGAAGAATTTGAAGCCGACGGCATCCCAGAACGGCGAGCGGCCGTTTTCGTCGGTAACGCCCGGCAGCACCGAGAAGATCTCGTTGTTGAAACGTTCGCGATGCTGGGCAATGAACATCATGCGGGCGCGCGACAGCAGCTGCGGCAGCGCCATGCCACGACCCAGCGCGGCTTCGTCGTAGTAGAAGCCGGTAAGGCGGCTGCGGCCGGTCAGCTCGTGCGAGGTCACCAGCGCGTGTACACGGTGGTTCACCTTCAGTTCGCGCGAGGCGTGCACCAGCACTTCGTTGCGGAAGGCGTAGAACGGCTCGGAGAAGCCGGCCACCGCCATGATGCCGGCGGTACCGTGCAGTTGGCCGCTGGCGGTATCTTCCAGCACGAACAGGTAGCTTTCCTCGCCGGGGCAGTCGACATCGGCGCGCAGCGAATGCACGGAATCATTCACGCGCTGCTGCAGGCGCTCGCGGTCGGGCGGCAGAGAGTGCAGTACCGGGCCGTCGGAGCGCGCCATGCGCTCGATCTGCGGCAGGTCGGACAGCTTGCTGGGGCGGACAAGAAGCATGGATCTTCCTCAGTAGGGAAATACGGCGGCGATACTTGGTCGCCGCCGTGTGTCACATCAAGGGTTTTTCGAAAAACCCGGATTTCTAAGCGAGACAAGGCGCGAATAAAAAATTCCGACGCAGCATATGGCGGATATGTAAGGCGGAATTTTTTATGAGTAACGCAGTATCGCAACGAAAGCTGGCGTTTTTCGAGCTACCCCTTAGGCCGGTTGTGCCTGTTTGGCCTTGGCAGCCACCAGTTCGGCCACGGCGGCTTCCAGACGGGCCAGGCCTTCCTGTACGTCGGCTTCGGCGATGATCAGCGACGGCACGATACGCAGCACGTTGGTGCCGGCTACCAGCACCAGCAAGCCGTGCTTGGCGGCGGCGTTGACGATGTCCTTGGCCTTGTTCACGAAGTCACCCTGCAGCTCGGCACCCATCAGCAGGCCCATGCCGCGCACTTCCTTGAAGATGCCGTACTTGGCGTTGATACGCTCCAGGCCGGCCTTGATCAGGTCATGGCGCTGCTGCACGCCGCCCAGCACGGCCGGGGTGTTGATCAGTTCCAGTACCTTGTCGGCCACTACGCAGGCCATCGGGTTGCCACCGTAGGTGGAACCGTGGGTGCCCACCACAAAGGAGGCAGCTACCTTGTTGCTGGTCAGCATGGCGGCTACCGGGAAACCGTTACCCAGGGCCTTGGCGCTGGTCAGGATGTCCGGGATCACGCCGTAGGCCTGGTAGGCGTACAGCGCGCCGGAGCGGCCAACACCAATCTGCACTTCGTCGAAAATCAGCAGTGCGTTGTGCTTGTCGCACAGCTCGCGCAGCTTCTGCAGGTAGGCCTTGGTGGCCGGCAGCACGCCGCCCTCACCCTGTACCGGCTCCACGATCACCGCGCAGGTACCAGCATTGATGGCAGCCTCGGCAGCTTCCAGATTGTTGAATTCGATATGGTTCAGGTCACCCGGCAGCGGGGCAAAACCTTCGGTGTACTTCGGCTGACCGCCTACCGATACGGTGAACAGGGTACGGCCGTGGAAAGCCTGCTTGCAGGACACGATGCCGGTCTTGCTGCCGCCGAAATGGTCGAAGGCGTAACGACGGGCCAGCTTCAGCGCGGCTTCGTTGGCTTCGGCGCCGGAGTTGCAGAAGAACACCTTCTCGGCAAAGGTGGTTTCGGTCAGGCGACGCGCCAGGCGCAGTGCCGGCTCGTTGGTGAAGGTATTGGACAGGTGCCACAGGCGGTCTACCTGCTCGTGCAGTACCTTGGTGAGTTCCGGATGCAGATGGCCCAGGCTGGTTACGGCGATACCGCTGGCGAAATCGATGTATTCCTTGCCCTGCTGATCCCACAGGCGCGAGCCTTCACCCTTTACCGGAACGAACGCGGCCGGGGCGTAGTTGGGAACCATCACTTCATCAAAGGTTTGGCGGGTAACGGGAGCGGACATCTGGGAATCCTTCGTCTTGCGTTGAGATGAAGCCATTCTAGGGACGGCTGTCAATTTTTCCTTCCAGAAACAAGACACGCAGCTTTCAGTTTGGGCCAGCGGCAGACAGGACAGGATACAGCGCGTCCACCGGCGTCCCGGATTGCCGGTGGGCACGGCCGATGGCCTTGCCCACCCTACGCGCAAGAAGCAAAAACGTTAGCCGCATAAACACATGTAAGGCATGCGGCCAACGTTGTGTAGTGCCAGAACTGCCCCACGGGGAGCGCCGACAAAAGTAGCCCGGATAAGCCAAGGGCGCATCCGGGGGCGTGCGGCCAACGCTGGCGGCGGTATCCCCGGATGCGCTGCGCTTATCCGGGCTACCGGCACCAGGGCGAAAACCCGGTTCAGCCAGGCGCTCCGCTGTGCCAAGGTGGGCCGTAAGCTGGTGGAACGCCCATACGGGCTTCCGCCTCACTCCCCGTCCACAAACTCCGCCTCGCCCGGGAAGCGCTCTTCGCGCGGCGAGATATTGAAATAGGAACGGTACACGGTGGAGAAATGCGGGCCAGAGGAAAAACCGCACAGCAGCCCGATCTGCACCACCGATTTGCCGGTGTTGCGCAGCAGCTGGCGCGCGCGCTCCAGCCGCAGCTGCAGGTAGTAACGGGATGGAGAGTCGTCCAGGTATTGCTTGAACAGCCGCGCCAGCTGGCGGCGCGACTGGTTGGTGAGGGTGGCGATTTCGTCGGTGGTGAGCGGCTCTTCGATATTGGCTTCCATCAGCATCACCGCCTCGGTGAGCTTGGGGTGCTTCTCGCCCACCCGCGCCAGCAGCGGCACGCGCTGGCGCTCGTCGCTGCTGCGCACCCGCTCGGCACACAGCACCGCGGCGATGGATTCCACCAGCTCCACGCCATGCTGGCGGCCGATCAGCGCCAGCGCGCCATCGATCTGTGCCAGGCCACCGGCACAGCTGAAACGGCCGCGATCCAGTTCGAACACATGCTGCGAGGCCACCACCTTCCCGAAGCGGTCGGCAAAGGCGGCATGCTCCGGCCAGTGGATGGTGGCGTGGTAGCCATCCAGCAGCCCGGCGCTGGCCAGCCACCAGGCGCCGCAGTTCACCCCGCCCAGCAGGCTGCAGCGGCTGGCCAGTGCCGCCAGCGTGTTGCAGCACAGCGCGGCATCGGCAAACGGCAGCACGCCTTCGCTGAGCACGAACAGCTGGTCGACATGACCAGCCTCGCGCAGCGACCCAGCCACCGGGTAGCTGATGCCGCCCCCCAGCGACACCGGCTGCCCGGTCCAGGAATAAAACTGCAGTTGATACAGCGGCTTGCCGGCCAGGCGGTTGGCCTGCAGGAACGGCTCGGCAAAGCTGCCGATACCGAACAGCGAACACGGCGGCAGCAGCAGGATCGCCAGCTGCTGGGTACTACTCATCGCGCACCTCGGGGCATCCGCCGGCGCTTACTTCAGGCTGCCGGACAGGAACTGCGCCAGGCGTTCGCTCTTCGGCGCCACCAGCACTTCCTTCGGGTTGCCCTGCTCCTCGATGCGGCCCTGGTGCAGGAAGATCACGTGGTTGGACACCTCGCGGGCAAAGCCCATTTCGTGGGTCACCACCACCATGGTGCGGCCTTCGCGGGCCAGGTCCTGCATCACGCGCAGCACTTCGCCCACCAGTTCCGGGTCCAGTGCCGAGGTCGGTTCGTCGAACAGCATCACTTCCGGCTCCATCGCCAGCGCGCGGGCAATGGCCACGCGCTGCTGCTGGCCGCCGGACATGTGCGACGGGTATTTGTCTTCCACGCCCTTGAGGCCAACCTTGTCCAGGTATTTGCGCGCGCGGGCGATGGCTTCGTCCTTCGGCACGCCCAGCACGTGGATCGGCGCTTCGATGATGTTTTCCAGCACCGTCATGTGCGCCCACAGGTTGAAATGCTGGAACACCATGGCCAGCTTGGTGCGGATGCGCGCCAGCTGCTTGGGGTCGGCCGCCTTCAGCGCGCCGTTGCGCTTGTCGGTGGTGAGGCCCAGCTGTTCGCCGGTCACGGCGATGGTGCCGCTGTTGGGCTGTTCCAGCATGTTGATACAGCGCAGGAAGGTACTCTTGCCGGAGCCGGAGGAGCCGATGATGCTGATCACGTCGCCGGCGTNTGCCGTTGGCTTGTGTGGTGGTCTGGGTCATTTAGTGCACTTCCCTGTGTGGTGCGCCGCCTGGGTTGGCCGCGCAACCGTTGTCTTCATAAGGACAGGCCCCGGGCCTGCCCTGTCGCCTTACTGCAGCAGAATCAGTGCTTGCGCGGTGCCAGGTAGGCCAGCCAGCGCAGCTCGGCCTGTTTGAACAGCCACACGAAGCCGAAAGTCATCAGCAGGTACACGCCTGCGGCGGTAAGAAACGGCTCGAACGGCATGTAGGTGTCGCTGAACACGCGGCGTGCCACGCCGGTCACGTCGGCCAGGGTTACCAGGCCGGCTACCGAGGTGGACTGCATCATCATCACCACTTCGTTGCTGTACGCCGGCAGCGCGCGGCGCAGCGCCGACGGCACCACGATGCGGCGCATCATCAGCCATTTGCCCATGCCCATTGCCTTGGCCGCCTCGATTTCGCCATGGCTGGTATTGCGGATCTGGCCGGCGATGATCTCGGTGGTGTAGGCGGCGGTGTTCAGGGTGAAGGCCAGGATGGCGCAGGCGTAGGCTTCTCGCAGGTATTCCCACGCCCAGCTGTCGCGCACCCATTCGAACTGCGACAGGCCGTAGTAGATGATGAACAGCTGCACCAGGAGCGGGGTGCCGCGGAATACATAGGTGTACAGCCACACGCCGGTGGACAGTACGCGGTTGCGCGACACACGCATCAGCGACAGCGGTACCGCCAGCGCCAGGCCAGCCAGCAGCGACCAGAACAGCAGCTCCAGCGTCAGTTGCA
>NZ_JBHRYH010000020.1:0-9329 GCF_042648905.1 Vogesella amnigena
CGTAGCGTGGCTTGAGCTGCGGTGTACGCCAGGCCGGCTGCCAGGTTTCGTGGTGTTTGAGCCCGTGCTTGAAGAGGCTCCAGAAGGAATAACGGTTTGCCATGGGGACTCCCCATAATGTTGCCAAAGTGTGGGTGCATTGTTGGCCAACCGGGCGTTTAAAGATTGACCAAAACGGACACACTACGTGCTTATTGCGTCGTATCCAGACCGCTGTCGCCAGTGACCAGGCAGGTTTGGCGTGCAATGAAAAGATGGGACGGGCAGAGGGCGTGAAAATGACCAAGGCAAGCCGCTGCGCTGGGCATGGCTTGTCTTGCCTTGACAAGCTATTGCTTGAGCTGCTGCAGGGCTTCCTTGCGCATTTCCGATGGCGACTTGCCGAATTCGGCGCGGAAGCGGCGTGAAAAATGGGAGGTATCCAGAAAGCCGCATTCCATGGCAATGAATGACACCTGATTGCTGGTATTCAGCAGCAGGTTCCTGGCATGGTTGATGCGGATCTTGATGGAAAACTCTGCCGGCGACATGCCGATTTCTTTCTGGAACAGCCGTTCCAGATGGCGGTGGCTCAGGTTGACTCGGCTGGCGATTTCTTCGATGGAAAGCGGGGTGCTGATATTGCGCTCGATCAGCAGAATGGCTTTGTGCACATTGATGTTGCTGATCTTGGTCTGCACGAACGGTTGTGGCTGCGGCGCTTTTTCCGAGAGGGGAAACTCTTCCAGCATGATGCGCAGCGCGCGGCTGGCCTCGTATTTGCCGCAGTGTTTTTCAATGATGCTGGCCGCAAGGTGCATGACGCCGGCGGCGCCGGCGCAGGTGATGCGGTTGCCGTCATTGATGAACAGGCTGTCGGAGTTTACGTGCAGCCTGGGGAATTCCGACTCGAACTGCTGGTGGTGAAACCAGCTGACACAGGCTTTGTAGCCATGCATCAGATCAGCGCGGGCCAGAATGAAGCTGCCGGTGCACACCCCGATAAGCGGCACATTCAGTTCCGCGGCTTTTTTCAGATAGCCGATCAGGCTGGGGGAAATCTTCCTGCCCGAATGCAGCAGCCCGCCAATCACCACGATGTAGTCAAATGCCGCCGGATCGATCAGCTCGGAGGTGGGGCAGACTTCTATGCCACTGCTGGAGCGGATTGGCTGGCTGTTGTAGCTGACCACCTTCCATTTGCAGCGGATCTGGCGACTGAAATCACCATCGTCCGCCGCCAGACGCAAGGCGTCCACAAAGTTGGAAAAGGCACTAAGCGTAAAATCTGGGGAAAGCACAAAAGCGACCGAGAGCGGCTTTGTCTTGGGTTCCTGGTTCAATGATTGCTGGCTGTTCATGGCTTTCCTGTGCTGCGGTGTACTCACTCGCGCGGTAGTCTGCGCGCAATTGCTGGCGGTCTGGCTGTGCGGTGCCCTTGTCACTCCACTGGAATATCCAGCCCCTCCGGGGTGACATACATGGCCATATTGCGCCGCGACAGTTCAAGGTGAGCACGAATGATCTCGACCGCGGTATTGGCATCGTGCCGCTCGATGGCGGCGATGATTTCGTCATGCTGCTGCACAGCGGTAGCCAGCTCATGCTGCATATGCTGGCTACCCGGCTGGTAGAACGTCTTGGCCAGTCTGGCATGGTCGATCAGCAAGCGGTGCAGGCTGGGCAGCAGGTAGGGGTTGTGCGCCATCTTGCCAATGGCCAGATGGAACTGGTCGTTGTAATACACCCGGCTATCGACGTCGCCTTGCTGCACCGCGTGGCGAAATTTTGCCTGGATGGCTTTCAGGTCGGCGATTTCCGTGGCAGAGGCATCCAGTGCCGCCAGCTTGGTGGTGGCGATATAGATCAGCGGTGCTGCCAGGAAGAAATTGCGCAGCGACTGATAGTTCATGGAAGCCACCCGCGCCGCGCGATTGGCCTCCAGTTCGATATAGCCTTCTGCCGCCATCTGGCGCATCAGTTCCCGTACCGGTGGGCGTGACAGCCCGAACTCCTCGCTCAGGGCTATCTCATCCAGTACCGCCCCGGGGGGCAGCTCCATGGTGATGATCCGCTGCCGGAGCACCTGCGCCAGGGCTTGCTTGCGGTCCACGGTACGGGGTGTGCCTGCCTGTGGCTCTGCAGTACCCATGGCGTGCTCCTGTTGTTTGTTTGTCTACAAATTGTAGACTGCTAAAAGTTTCTGTGTCTATCACCTTTAAGGCCGGTGCGGCCAACCCCGGGCAGCACTGCATCGGCGATCAGCAGGATCGCCGTGCTGGTTGCACCACGCGCAGGGTGGCGGACGCCAGCGGCAAGTGCTAGTCATGCTGTTCAGTCGAGCAGGAGGGGGGCTGGAGTGCGTACGGCAGGGGCACAAACATGGCACAAAATGAAAACGGGCCAGGTGCCGGAAGCGCCTGACCCATTGATTCTTTTGGTGCCGGTAAGAGGAGTCGAACCCCCGACCTTCGCATTACGAATGCGCTGCTCTACCAACTGAGCTATACCGGCACACTGTCCGCCTCTTGAGGCGGAGCGGCAGGCATTATAGCGGCAGGGTACGGGCTTTGAAAACAGCTGCCGTGGTTGCCAGGCGGCAGCGTGCGGTTCTATCGTAGAGGCTCTGTCATTCATTATTGCCGATCATGAAAATTGCCATCGCCGATTGCCTGCATCTGCTGCATGGCTGTGACGATGCCGCGCTGGCCACGCATGCGCAGGCCTTGCCCGGTTACCCGTTCGTTACCAGTGTGCCGCTGGCGCTGGATGCCGCCCACTGCCCCTGGCTGCTGATGAGCGAGCTGGCCGAGCATTGTCGCAATGTCCGTGCCGATGGGCGGGTTAGCCTGTTGTTGCAGCAGCCGGCGGACGAGGTGCTGGCATCGGCGCGCATGACGCTGCTGGGTGACCTGCAAGCGGCTACGCCGGATGCGGCCACGCAGCAGCGCCTGCTGCGTTACTGCCCGCAGTTTGCCGATTATCTGGCGCTGGGCGATTTCCACTTTTTCCGCCTGCAGCCACGGCGGGTGCGGTTTATCGGCGGTTTCGGGCGCATGGGCTGGGTGGAGGAGGCGGATTGGCAGGCGTTGCCGCTGCTGTCCGACCGTGACGAGGCTGCGGTGCTGGCCGGCTTGCAGTTGCCGCCGCAGCTCACGGTGCTGGGGGTGGATTACAGCGGGGTGGATGTGCGGCGCGATGGCCAGCGGCTGCGACTGCCGCTGCCGGATATGGTGGCGTCCGTGGAGGCGTTGGCCGCAGCGGTGCGGCAGCAGCTGGCGTTACTGTAGTGCCAGTGTGGCAATGACAAAGCCCTTGCGCGATGCGCAAGGGCTTTGTTGCTTGCAGGCGCCAGCCATACTGCCGGTGGCGCTCGGGCATGGGCAGATTACTGTGCCTGGGTGGCTTCCAGAGCGATGCTCAGTTTCACTTCGTCGCTGATTGCCGGTACGAAAGTCTTCATGCCGAACTCGCTACGCTTGATGGTGGCAACGGCGTTGGCGCCCCAGGTTTCCACGCCGGACATCGGGTTCTTGCCCTTGCTTACGCGGCTCAGGGTCAGGGTAACCGGCTTGGTCACGCCCAGCAGGGTCAGGTTGCCCTGGATTTCCGCCGGCTTGCCGCCTTTGAAGATTACCGCGCTGGACTTGTAGTTCAGGGTCGGGAATTTGGCCACGTTGAAGAAGTCGGCGCTCTTCAGGTGGGTATCGCGGTCGCCGAGGAAGGTCTGCAGCGAGTTGGCGTCGATGGTTACATCCACGCTGCCTTTCTTGGCGGCTTCATCTACCACGACCTTGCCGCTGATCTTGGTGAAGGTACCGTGTTGCAGCGACAGACCCAGGTGGTTCACCTCGTAGGCGGCGTAGGTGTGGGTCGGGTCGATGTTGTAGTCGACCGGAGCGGCAACAGCCAGGCCAGCGGAGGCGAACAGGGCGGCGAACAGGGTAGTGCGGATCATCGGGTATCTCCAGTAAGGGTGGGGTCAGACATTGTTCAGCACAATGCGGAACTTGAGGTCTACGTTGTCGGCCACGGTGCCGGTATCGCTCCAGCTGCCTTCGCCGATCTTGAATGCCAGGCGGGAAATCGGCAGCGCGCCGTCAATGGCCAGCTGCTTGCCTTGCGGGCTGATCTGGAACGGCGCGCTTACCTCGCGGGTGATGCCCTTGAGTGTCAGCTTGCCGCTTACCTGGTAGCGGTTGTTGCCCAGCGGTTTGATGCTGCTGGAGACAAAGCGTGCTTGCGGGTACTGGGCAGTGTTGAACCAGTCTTTCTTGCGGGCTTCGGCATTGGCATCGGCAGTGGGCAGGCTGATGCTGTTGATGTCGATGCTGATGTCGGCCTTGCCGGCCTCCGGCTGGGCCGGGTTGAAGCTGACGTTGGCCGCAAACTTCTTGAAGCTGCCGGATACCGGTACGCCCATCTGTTTCATGCTGAAGATCAGCTGGCTCTTGGCCAGGTCTACCGGCTGGGCCAGGGCGGGGGTGGCCAGTGCGGCCAGCAGTAGCAGTGTGTGTTTCATGTGGGGGTTCCTGTGTCAGCGGCGCAGGCTCATGCGGTCGAGCAGGCCGTCCTTGTCGATGAACTGGTGTTTCACCGCCGCCAGTGCATGGCCGATCACCACCACTAGCAGCACATTGTTGAGAATGCCGTGCGCCGCCTTGAGCTGTTCGCCCAGGTCCGGATTGGCGGCGATCAGGTCCGGCAGCGGCAGCACGCCGAACAGCACTACCGGAATGCCATAGGCCGAGCTCATCAGCCAGCCGGACAGCGGAATCACCAGCATCAGCAGATACAGCATGGCATGGCCGATGTGGGCGGCGGCGCGGGCGTGGCTGCCCATGCTTGCCGGCAGGGCCGGGGCGCGTTTGCCCAGGCGCAGCAGCACGCGCACGGCCAGCAGCAGCAGCACGATGATGCCCAGCCACTTGTGGTAGCTGATCAGCTGGAACTTGGCCGGCGATAGCGGCAGGTCTTCCAGGTAGCTGCCGAAGATGAAGGTGGCGATGATCAGCACGGCCATCAGCCAGTGCATGCTGATTTGCGCCGTGGTGTAGCGGGTGGTGGGTGCTTGCATTTACGGTTCCTGTGAGTGTTCCATTGCCTGGCGCAGCTGGTGCAGCAGTGCACTGGCGGTGGCTAGCTCGCTGTCGCTCATGTGATCAAAAGCCCGGCTGATATGGCCGGCCACGTCCGGAAACGCCTGCCGGAACAGCGCATCGCCCTGCTCGGTGAGCACCACGAACAGGCTGCGGCGGTCATTGGCATCCACGGTGCGGGTGATCAGCTGCTTTTCCAGCAGCCGGTCCAGTACACCGGTCAGGGTGCCTTTGGTGATCAGCGTCTTTTCCGACAGTGTCTTGCAGCTCATGCCCGCGGTATTGCCCAGCGTGGCGATGACGTCGAACTGGGCATGGGTCAGCCCGTGCTGGCGGATGCGGTTGTTCGACAGTTGCTCAAACGCCTGGTAGGCGCGTACCAGCTCGCGGATCAGCTCGCGGGTACGGGGCAACGGGATGGCTTGCGTCATAGAGATTGCCTGCCGGTGAATTAGTTCCGGCTAGAATAGTTCTGGTTCGAACTAATGACAATCAAGCTTTTTTGAGATGCTTGTTCAGTTTTTTAGAAAAGGGTGTTGGCGCTGTCGGAAAAGCAAAGGGCTGCCTGGGCAGCCCTTGTCGATGAGGTGGAGTCGTGCTCAGGCCTTGCCGTCGCCGGGGTTGCTGCGCTGGGCGCGCTCTTCGCGCGGGGTGATGCCGAAATGGCTGCGGTAGGTGCTGGAAAAGTGCGGGCCGCTGGAGAAGCCGCAGGCCAGGCCGATCTGCACGATGGATTTGCTGGTCTGCTGCAGCAGCTGGCGGGCGCGGTTCAGGCGCAGTTCCAGGTAGTACTTGGATGGCACGGTACCGAGATACTGCTTGAACAGTCGCTCCAGCTGGCGGCGCGACACGCCGACGTAATAGGCGATGTCGTCGGTGGTCAGCGGCTCCTCGATATTGGCTTCCATCAGGCTTACCGCTTCGGTGAGCTTGGGCTGGCTGCCGCCGATACGGGTAGCCAGCGGAATGCGCTGGCGCTCGTTGCCAGGGCGCAGCCGTTCCATGCTGAATACCTCGGACAGCTGGGCGGCGAATTCGTGGCCAAGGTTGGCCGCCACCAGCGCCATCATGAAATCGTAGGTGGCGGCGCCACCGGCACCGCTCATGCGGTTGCTGTCCATTTCGAACAGGTTGGACGATACGATCACATCCGGGAATTCTTCGGTCAGGCGGTTGATTTCCTGCCAGTGGATGGTGGCACGCTGGCCGGAGAGCAGGCCGGCGCGCGCCAGCCAGTAACTGCCGCAGCCTATGCCTATCAGCGCCGTCTGCTCGGTGAGTTGGCCGTTGATGGTCTTGGCCAGTTCATCGGCGGAAATGTCGATGCCCACTTCGTCGGCCAGCACCACCAGCGCATCCAGCTTGGGGGCGTGCGCCAGCGGCAGATCCACCGGCATTTTCAGGCCATTGCTCATGGTGACCATTTCACCGCTCAGCGACAGCGGCAGAAATTCGTACACCCGGCGCTCGGCCAGCTGGTTGGCGCGGGTCAGCACTTCGGTGGCAATGCCAAAGTCGGCCAGCGAAGCATTGGGCAGCAGCAGAAAGCCGAATCGGACAGGTTTGTTGCTGGTGATTGTGGTGACCATATCCTGGTGCTGGGGCGTTGTGCGGGATGGGAAAGGCTGCGCATTGTGTCGCGTCGCCCGCTGGCAGGCAACTGCACTGTATCGGGCGACATGCCTCGCATCAAGCGTATCAGGGAAATAACAAAGCCATGCTGACGTTGTAGCCAGCATGGCTGTGGCAAATCAAGGCGACAGCCTTACTTCAGGCTGCCGGACAGGAACTGCGCCAGGCGTTCGCTCTTCGGCGCCACCAGCACTTCCTTCGGGTTGCCCTGCTCCTCGATACGGCCCTGGTGCAGGAAGATCACGTGGTTGGACACCTCGCGGGCAAAGCCCATTTCGTGGGTCACCACCACCATGGTGCGGCCTTCGCGGGCCAGGTCCTGCATCACGCGCAGCACTTCGCCCACCAGTTCCGGGTCCAGCGCCGAGGTCGGCTCGTCGAACAGCATCACTTCCGGTTCCATCGCCAGCGCGCGGGCAATCGCCACGCGCTGCTGCTGGCCGCCGGACATGTGCGACGGGTATTTGTCTTCCACACCCTTGAGGCCAACCTTGTCCAGGTATTTGCGCGCGCGGGCGATGGCTTCGTCCTTGGGCACGCCCAGCACGTGGATCGGCGCTTCGATGATGTTTTCCAGCACCGTCATGTGCGCCCACAGGTTGAAGTGCTGGAACACCATGGCCAGCTTGGTGCGGATGCGCGCCAGCTGCTTGGGGTCGGCCGCCTTCAGCGCGCCGTTGCGCTTGTCGGTGGTGAGGCCCAGCTGTTCGCCGGTCACGGCGATGGTGCCGCTGTTGGGCTGTTCCAGCATGTTGATACAGCGCAGGAAGGTACTCTTGCCGGAGCCGGAGGAGCCGATGATGCTGANCGCCATTGGCGGACTGATTCGGTGTCTGGTTCATGCTGAGAGCAACTTTCCGGTTTTGAAGGCATCGGCGCTGGCAACCTTGGCCAGCCACTGTCCTGCGGTAAGGTAATGACGGCTTTCGGTGGCGTACAGCATGCCGGCACGATTGGCGCGTACCGCGCTGACGCGGTCGTTTACCGGGTCGATGACATCGGCGATATGGTCGCCACTGTTCACTAGCTGGCCGGCGGCCAGGTAGTAATGCACCACGCCGGCGTGCGGTGCCAGCAGGTTTTCCGATCCGGCCAGCGGCGTTGCCGGATAGCGCAACGCGGGCAGGGCGGGGGCATCGCCGCGGATCACGCCACGATGGGTGAGGAAGGCGAGGATGGCATCGGCATCCTGGCGGGCAAAATCATGGTTCACATCGGCCTGGCCGCGCAGTTCCACCGTTACCGACAGGCAGGCCATGGCAATGGCGACTTCCAGACCGGCATCGCGTGCCAGGTCGCGCAGCTGCCACCACAGCTGGCTGCAGGCTTCGTCGAACGGGTTGTCGCCCGAGTCCTCCGCCAGCAGGGTGCAGGCGGCATTCAGGTAGCGGGCCAGCGGTTCGCACTGTTCCCACAGCGGGGTGCCGGTATACAGGTGCATCGCCGCGGCGCAGTCGCAGTGCAGATCCAGTACCACGTCGGCATCGCAGGCCAGCAGCATCAGCGTCTTGCGCAATGCCGCCAGTTCGGACACCGGCTGGATGGCCGCGACTTTCTGCAACAGCAGCTGGCGGATGCGGCGGGTGTTGGCCGCAGCATCGCTGCCCAGTTCCTGCCGCAGCTCGGCAAAGATTTCCGCGGCGAATGCCGGGTAGTGGCGGTTGAAATTCTGGCCGCTTTGCAGCTCGAAGCGCCCCAGTGCCACGCCGTTCAGATGCTGGTCCAGGCCAATGGGGTTGGCTACCGGCACCAGCACGATCTCGCCCTGCAGCCGGCCTTCGGCTTCCAGCGCGGCAAGGCGCTGTTTCAGCTGCCAGGCGGTGAGCATGCCCGGCAGCTCGTCGGCATGCAGGCTGGCCTGGATATACACCTTCTCGCCGCTGCCGGCCGTGCCGAAGTGAAAGCTGCTGATGCTGCGGTTGCCGCCCAGGCTGCCGCTTGGCAGCGGATGGTCGATGCGTTGCATGATGGCTCCTTAGTGCTTGCGCGGTGCCAGGTAGGCCAGCCAGCGGCGTTCGGCGCGTTTGAACAGCCAGACGAAGCCGAAGGTCAACAGCAGGTAGATGGCGGCGGCGGTAAGAAACGGCTCGAACGGCATGTAGGTGTCGCTGAACACGCGGCGTGCCACGCCGGTCACGTCGGCCAGGGTCACCAGGCCGGCTACCGAGGTGGACTGCATCATCATCACCACTTCGTTGCTGTACGCCGGCAGCGCGCGGCGCAGTGCCGACGGCACCACGATGCGGCGCATCATCAGCCATTTGCCCATGCCCATCGCCTTGGCAGCCTCGATTTCGCCATGGCTGGTATTGCGGATCTGGCCGGCGATGATCTCGGTGGTGTAGGCGGCGGTGTTGAGGGTGAAGGCCAGGATGGCGCAGGCGTAGGCTTCACGCAGGTATTCCCACGCCCAGCTGTCGCGCACCCATTCGAACTGCGACAGGCCGTAGTAGATGATGAACAGCTGCACCAGCAGCGGGGTGCCGCGGAATACATAGGTGTACAGCCACACGGCGGTGGACAGTACGCGGTTGCGCGACACACGCATCAGCGACAGCGGTACCGCCAGCGCCAGGCCAGCCAGCAGCGACCAGAACAGCAGCTCCAGCGTCAGTTGCA